>JAESUD010000065.1 GCA_016763335.1 Emcibacteraceae bacterium
CAATATTCTTTAAAGTGTGAGAAAATGTTGAAATGACTAAAGTATTTAAAGCATAGTATTTAAAGGATTGAAATGACTAAGACTGATAATTCATCGCAAGAAAATGACTCACAATCTGCGGGAATGACAAAACGAACTTTTCTACAATCTGTCGGCATGATCGGCGGCACGGCTGCCGTAATGACTGCAATGCAAGGATGGGATATCGGCTTTGCTTCTGAAATGGACAGACCACCTGAATTGTCAACGGATGGTAAAGGTAAAAAAGTCATCATTCTTGGTGCCGGCCTTGCCGGGATGGTTCTAGCCTTTGAAATGGGTAAAAAGGGTTATAAAACTAAAATTATTGAAGCTATGCACTATGCTGGCGGACGCTGTGTATCAGCCCGCAAAGGATCAATTATTGAAGAAATCGGCAGCGAAAAACAAGTCTGCGACTTTAAAGATGGCAACTATGTCAATTACGGTCCGTGGCGTATCCCTGCTGAACATAAATCAACTATTTATTATTGCCGCACCCTTGGTGTTCCCCTTGAAGTGATGGTCAATAAATCTGGCAAAGCATATTATTATTATGAAAATAAAGAAGGACCTTTTAAAGGTCAAAAAATTCGGCAGGGTGAAGCAGATACTGATTTTAAAGGCTACACAACAGAACTTCTTGCCAAAGTCGCCGACCAAGGTGCACTTGACCAAATAATCAGTCAGGAAGATAAAGAAAAATTACTAGAGCATTTAAACCGCTCAGGTCTTATTGACCGTAAAGGTTTAAATTACCGTGCTAACCGCGCCCGTGGCCATAAATTATATCCGGGAGCCGCCACTAATTCCGGCGAATTATCAGACCCATATAAAATGACGGATATTTTCAGCATTGGCCAAGCTAGCCGCAATGAAACAGCAGATCATCCGGCAGTAATGTTCCAAGCCGTTGGCGGCATGGATCAGATTGCAATTGGCTTAAGAAAAGCACTGCGCAAGAATACCATACGTTATAATTCAGAAGTTACCGATATTATACAAGACGATAGCGGTGTTAAAGTTACTTATAAAAGCACAAAAACAGGCAAGGTGAGAACCGAAGAAGCTGATTATGTAATTTCAACAGCGCCGCTTGGCGTGATGGCAAATATTAATACAAACCTTAGTGATGAATTTAAAAAAGCATTGAAGTTAACCAGTTCAATCCCAGCCTGTAAAATAGGCGTTGAAATGAATAGTCGTTTCTGGGAAAATGATGAAATGATTTATGGTGGCGTCACAAGTACCGATATTAAAGGCCAAAGACTCATGAGCTATCCTTCAGGTAATCTGTTTGGGTCAGCACATGGTGATACTGGTGTTATCCTTGGCTATTATCCAATTGGCTCTGCCTCTGTTGCTGTAAGTAATATGAGCATTCAAGAGCGGATAGAGTTTGCCGTTTCTTCTGGTGAAAAAATCCATCCTGGTAAATACAAAAACCATTTCACTGGTGAAGCCATGTCAGTTGCTTGGCATAAAATGAAATTTGCACTGGCAGGTTGGGAAAGTTGGTCAAAACGTGGTCGCTCACGCGGTTTTCCTGTTATGCATAAAGGTGAAAACCGTATATTCATTTCCGGCAATATCACGTCACCTGCACTGAACGGTTGGATGGCAGGCGCAATTGAAGGTGCATGGGCAACAATGAAAGTAATTGATCAGCGTGTTGCAAAGCAGGTATAAATACTACTTACATGGGGACATAATATCGTCACATACTTTTAAAATAATCAAAAGTGTGTAATGATTACTTAAAAGAAAATAATGGGTTTAATATGAAAAATTACGTTAAAATTTTATTAGCCATGGTTGGAATTTCAGCTCTATCCTCGGCGGTTAATGCTCAAGATCACTCTGCGGAAGGTGCCGCAATCTACACGGATTTTTGCGAAGCTTGTCATCAAGTGAACGGCGAAGGATATGAAGATGTCTACCCACCGTTAAAGGATAATGTTTTTGTTCTTGGTGATAGAGAAGAGCTTATTTACCTTCTTCTTGAAGGGCGGGCTGGAATGCCAACATTCATTGGCGATCTTGAAGTGGAAGAATTAACAACTATTGTTAATTATATCCGAAATAGTTGGGGCAATGCCGCTGGCGATATTACCCAGGATGAAATGAATACTGCATACGACGAAATTGCCGAAGAAGATGACGGCTTTGGACCGGGCAATTAGCTTTTAATAACTTGGCACCGAATTGAGTTCGGAAATCGTTGCCAAAGTAAAATAAACCTGTAAATTAACAATAATCAAATTCCAAGGGAGAAAATAATGTCTAAACTAATTAAAATTATAGCTGCTGTTGCAATCAGTGGCGCAACTATTTTTGCTGCTTTTTCTGCAAATGCGCAGGACGCGATTAAACGTAATGACGAAGGTCGTTTCTTTTATTCAACAATCGAAGTACCTGCACATGCAGATGCTCTTTTCGTAAGTGGTAAAGGCCCAGGTGCCGTAAACCCAGACGCACCACGCGGTGAACAAACATATGGCAACACTGAAACGCAAGCTCGCAGCACTTTTAACAAAATTAAAGATGCTATCGAAAAAGCTGGCTGGAGCATGGGTGATGTTGTGATGGTTCGTGTATATCTTGTCGCAGATGCTGAAATGGGTAAAATGGACTTTTCCGGCTTTAACAAAGCCTTCGCAGAATTTTTTGGTACTGATGATCAACCAAACAAGCCGGTTCGTGCCGTTGTTGAAGTTGCTGGTCTAGCTGTACCGGGCTGGAATATCGAAATTGATGTTCGTGCACACAGAATGCCTGCTAGCGAATAAAGATTTGATTTAAATATCATTTTGCATTTAAAAAGGCGCTGAAAATAATCAGCGCCTTTTTTTATTTATTTCATCCACTGAAAAAATTCAACCGTGTAACCGCCAGGATCACGAATAAGAAATGCCCGGATCGGCGCCGTGCTACTATTATATATTTCATGTTCGATCTTAACATTCTTTGCATTAAGTATCGCGCCGTACCAATCATCAACCGATTTTGAAACAATGCTAAGCATTACGGCGCTTTGTTTATTCGGTTTATGAAACCCGCCATCGCTTTCTTTAACGACACCGACAAATGCCGTATCGGTTAGTGCATAAATTTTCACCCATTCATCATCAAATGTTGTTTTAAGCTGAAGGTCTTTACTGTAAAATTGAACGGCATCATCAAAATCATCCGCGCTATAATAAAGCATGGTAATCTGCTCATCTATTTTTGGAAGGTCCATGGTTCCTTTTAAGCTCCTGTCTGTTTGTCCTTTATCCATCTGCACCGGAAGCGGGGTACAGTTAAGACCGACATTATTTTCACCCAAGGTATTAAAATCCAGAAATGACGTCGATGCATATGTGGCAATTGTGGGCACGTTCCCGACATAATTTGTATCCATCACCGCATGCTCGACTGACACCTGAAATACTTCTCCCGGTGATAAGAGTTCTTTGCTAATCGTCACGTCTTTATCAGCATAAGTAAGATGCGCGCCGCCGCCAAACGGCACACCACTATGAGATATTTTCTTACCTTGGCAATTTGCGATTACGGCAAATATTAAATCATCGACAAAACCGTTTTCATCCGCACCGCCCTCAACAAACGCTGTCCATGAAATTTCAAGATCCAGCTCCGGATCAATAGCCGTCGCCGAGACGACCATTCCATTTTGCGATAAAGTAATAATTGGCGAGGCTGGAATGCGGGTTTTTCCGTCATCTTTATCGGAAATAACCACAGGGACATTGAGTGTCTGACCATTGCTCCCAGTATATTCAAACATATATTCGCCGTTTGGATAAAGGGCATTTAAATCGGCTTCCGTGTTATAACGCCCACCGTGAGTTTCAAGAACTGAGGAATGGTCGGCAAAACTCATCTTATCTATTGCCGCGTTACTTAAAGTTCCATTTGTTACCTGCCCCCCTTCTTTAACAAAAATCTCCGCAAAGAAATGATAATTGATCATTTCCTGAGCGCCCGTTATATCTTGACGGTAGTTGGCCGTTTTTCCGATCACTAAGAACTGTGTGTCATCACTATTAACGCCATCTTGCGCACACGCCGCCAGGCTTAGCATCGGGAAAATCAAAAAGGATAAAATCCATTTTTTCAACATCATTTCTTCCTATTATTTTGTTTTATATTTCTTCCCAAAAACATATAGTAATATAATAAAATACCCAAAAGAATTATACGCGTATATGATCACGCGACTTTAAATAACGGACACTTAAATAAATGACTAAAAATTCAAGCCAACTGGTCGAACAAGCAAATAAGGAAATCACCACCATCACAATTGATGAGGCAAAACTGGCCTTGAATGACCCCGATACAACATTTGTTGACCTTAGGGATATTCGTGAAATTCAGGCAGAAGGCATGATCCCCGGTGCTTTTCATATGCCGCGCGGCATGACCGAATTTTGGGTAGATCAACATACTCCATACGGCAAGAAAATCTTTAAAAACGGTAACAAGTTTGTTTTTTATTGTTCAAAAGGTTGGCGCAGCGCGCTGGCAACAAAATCAGCACAAGATGTCGGCCTTAAAAACCTTTGTCACATAGAGGGCGGCTACACAGCATGGCTTGAAGCATCCGGCGAGGTAGCAGAAAAACCACAAGGAAAATCACCGGCTGAAAAAGAAGGCATATATGACCTTCTTCCCTTTGTAGTGAACCCCCATAACATTGCCCGTTTTGAAGACGGCGTTGTTATAATAGGTGACCGCAGAAAATACCCATTTTCAAAAGAATTTGTCACCTGCAAAACAGTCGAAGACGTGGCGACAGCCATAAAAGATATGGTAACCCAAGGCAGCGGCCCGTGGATGGCCGCCGTTAATGCTTTAAGAATAGTCGCAAATGACGGTGCGGATGCGTTAAAATCTGCTAGAGATATACTTGTTGCGACCCGGCCAACCAACACGGCAATGAAAATGCGTCTTGATGAAGTTTTAGAGGCCGCAGACATTGCCAAAAAAACAGGATCAGATATTGATCAGGCAATAATAAATAAAATCGAGGCCATCAAAAATAACATTTATAATAATTACGCCATTAGAGCGCGGGCGATGGCAGATATTATTGAAGATGGTGACGGAATTTTGACCAATTGTTTTGCAGAAGCAGGGTTCTTGTTAGCACTTGCATTCGCCAAACGAGACGGCAAATCATTAACATGTTACGTACCCGAAACAAGACCTTACTTACAAGGAGCCAAGCTCACCGCTCCGTCAATAAATGAACTGGGAATTGATGTAAACCTAATCACCGATAACATGCCGGCGCATATTATGTCCGAGGGTAAAATCCAAAAATATATCACGGCGGCCGATCTGATAACCGTGGACGGGCATGTGTGCAATAAAATCGGTACTTATCAAAATGCCATCACGGCCCACG
>JAESUD010000066.1 GCA_016763335.1 Emcibacteraceae bacterium
AAAAAGCCCCTGTTCTTTTGCATAGTTAAAATACTGCTCAGGGATTTCGCCGTCGGGGTCGAGTACTGCATCAATCGGGCATTTTCGGTTTTTGCTATTGGTGTGACTGTTTTTTTCTGATTTAATTGCATTTTTGCACCTTTTATTACTTTTGTTATTTAAACCTTCACTTTCACCTTTCACTTTCAGCATTACCGACACATCACCAGTTTTCTTATCCGGTGAATGCACATCAAATGCCTCTGCATTACTTCTTTGGTTATTTTTCGAGGACTTAGCCCAACGTTTATTGGCTTTACTGCGATTTTTCTCTTATAGCTCATTGATCTTGGTTATTTCTTCACCGGCTCTCTTATTGAAGTAATAACCGGCTTTAACCTCGATCAACCCCGCTTTAAGCAAAGTTTGCTTGAGCCTTAAATGTGTTTTTCTGTGAACCGGCATCGCACGGCAAACAAAGTCATCATCATCCACAAGCAAATCGTCATAGAGGTAAATCAGGTTAAGTAATTCGTCGAAATAGCCTTTTTCCTCGAACGACAACATAAGTGTCGCATCGCGCCAATCACGAATATTTCTCATATACATATCCGCCATAATCCGCTCACATAAACCATTCAAGGATTAAAACACCGCACGCCATACTGAAAAAGCATATAAAAATAACCACTGACTGGTTTAAATTGGGGGTAATATTATATTTTTCTGAAAATTGGTTTTTCATTTTATCAATTTCTTCCAAATTCTTTAAAGCCATAACAATCCTTATCCCGCCCCCACATGTGAGCGATCCATAATAAAAAAATATAAAAAATGAGCGGGTGGGAAAGTAGAAAGGGAGACATCCCACCCGCTCGAGTTCGGTATCCGTTCTTGAACTTAAGAACGAAACCATTGTGACCACGCGAAGAGAGCTTTGAGATGGGGAACATGCTCAAAACATTTATAACCCCCGTCATAATCACATTTTAACAAAACGAAATTCGATATATTCTGAGCCACAGCGTACTCAACCGTGACATAGATACAGGAGGCTTGTAGCCCCGAACCATCACCTGGAATGATACAGAATGAAGAATCGGTTTATCGTTTTGTTAAAATTAATATACGTTATTCGCATAAATAGTCAAGAATTTTATGCGTATATATCCGTTGCTATATACGTTTAATGCATATACGGTCACCGCATAAGGGAACAGACGAGACATAGAATGAAAAAAACGGCAAATTTTAAATTTGGTGAACGCCTGAAATATATGCGTAAAAATATTAAAAACATCAATCAAACCGAACTTGGCCATTTGATGGATGTAAAACAATCGACCATTTCCCGTTGGGAGGCCGGTATTGATGAACCAGAACATGACCATGTCCGCGCCCTCTCCGATTTTTTTAAATGCACAACGGATTATTTGTTAGGGACTGATGTTTTACATGAAAACCCCCGCGTCACTCCGGTTGTTGGTTATGTAGGTGCTGGTGGTATAAACATCCCCTTTGATGATTATGCCCACGGTGATGGCATGGAAGAAGTTGAAACGCCACCCGGCCTTAATGATACGGCTGTTGCCGTTAAGGTATCTGGCGATAGCATGTACCCCGCCTACGAAAATGGCGATATTATTTTTTATATACGAAATGGTGCCGACATTGATGAAGAAGAATGCATTGGCCGACAGTGTATTATTAAAGTCACAGAAGGCTCAATTTATATCAAGCGTCTGTCACGCGGCTCCGCCCCTGGCCTTTACCATCTCGAAAGCCATAACGCCCCGCCAATGCACGATAAGACTATTGAATGGGCTACTAAGGTTTTATACGTAAAGAAAGCATAGATTAATCTTGCAAATATTAGCACTAGCGAATACTCTTTTTGAGAGTAAATAACTTCAGGGGGCGTATTTTGGGTAACATAGTGATTAATTCTACAAGTAATAAACATTCGGGCAAAAAATTAGCAAACAAAGATCAAAAAAGCAGAAACCTCAAATCAACGGGTATTCTGATGGCGTTATTGCCACTTTCCGCTTGCGGCGGCGGTGGTGGTGGGGCAACGCCTCCAACTCCTGCGGCCCCTACTCCTCCAGCAGAATTCATTGAGAGTCCGACCGACGTTTTTATAGCGCTTGATAATCGTAGCACCACGCTCGATCAAGCCAATGCCACAACTGATCTTACCGTTACCGGTAAAGGCGGCAACGACGTCATCCATACTGGCAGTGGCGCCGATACAATTAACAGCGGTGGCGGCAATGATAAAATTCGCGCCGGCGAAGGCGCAGACACTATAAATGGCGGCAGCGGCAATGATGCCATCGTGCTGATCGGTACAACGTCCGCAAATGAATATACAAATGCCGATATCACTAATGCCGGTGGTGGATATAACCTTTCCGACCTGATCACCCTTGCTGATTTAAATGGCAGAACCGTATCCGAAGTTGAAGCGGATGAAACCATTGACGGCGGGTCCGGCACAAATACACTCTTTATTATGGCGCGGTCGATCTTACAGGTGTCACTCTAACGAACGTAACTATACTTGAAGTACATTCAAATGTCACCCTGACCCCGGCACAGCTCGCCCAGTTCACCACAGTAGACGGCGACGGCAATTCAGTTATCAATATTCAAATACCGGCGGGATCATCCGATACATTCATTCTTGATTTAAGTGTGCTCGATATGGCAAATATCGCCAACATCAATATTGACGGCGTCATTACAGTTGTAATAAATAGTGAAACCGACCTTGCGGGTGTTGATGCTATCACCACGGGTGGCGGTGATACTTTAACGGTCGAAATAAAGGCGGGAAATAACGTTGACTTGGGAAATCTTGGCAACACTTTTCCCTCCATTGATGTGCTTGACATTGCTGATGGCGCAACCATAACCATTGACACAGTCAGCGATATTACCGACCTCGGTCTCAGCGAAATCACAGGAAATGGGGGAATTGACAGTGACGGCAATTCATCAGTCGATACCGCCCTTGATAACATCACCGTGTCCCCGACAATAAATACAGTCCCTCATGTCGTGAATGATACCGGCGCAACAACCGAAAATGCCATTATCAGTATTGATGTGCTCGCCAATGACAGTGATGCTGACGGTGATAGTCTGACGGTTACTTCCCCTACCGCTGCAAAAGGCACCGTATCCATAGTTAATAATAAAATAAGTTTTGATCCCGGTACAGACTTTGATTATCTTAGCGCAGGCCAAACAACCGACTTGGTCATTAATTATGGTGTTTCAGACGGCAATGATACCATACCCGGATCATTAACCATTACGATTACCGGTCAAGATGACACCGCCAATATAACCGGCAACATTTCCGGCAGCCTCACGGAAAACAGTTCAAGCATTTCAACCGGCGATCTAACGCCAATGATCCTGATAGCAGTGAAGATAAGT
>JAESUD010000067.1 GCA_016763335.1 Emcibacteraceae bacterium
CCTCCGGATTTGTCTGGTAAAGACCTGTTAGGACATCCGTTCTCATTTCACGGATATTCTGCCGGTCTTCTTCGGCAGTTTTTGCATTCACACTTAATGGTAAAACCATCATCAAAAATGATATCGATACTTTTTTCATCATCAGAAAATCCTTTTGAAATTTGAGCCAGTGTATCACTGCGAAAATTAATTTCAAAGTTTTTGCATCCAATTGTGGCAAAAATAGCATCTATATAAGTAATTCACTTATTTAATTATTTTAAAAGGATCATCTCATGGAAGGTATTTTAGTCCCAATTGGCTTTTTTGCTGTGGTAGCATTTTGTTTCTGGAGCTTTTATCACTATAAAAATCGTGAAAAAGATAAAATTCAGAACACTATATGCAAAGCCATTGACGCCGGGCAGCAACTCAATCCTGACACCATCAAAGCCCTTGGCATTCAGTCAGTAAGCGCCCCTTTTTCAGACTTAAGAAAATCAATATTATCGATCTGTTTCGGGATAGCTTTTATTTGCTTTGCCCAAGTAATCCCAGATGACGAAGCAACGGAAATTTTGTCCGGCATTGCTGCATTCCCCATTGTCCTTGGCCTTGGTTACTTCATCGTATATCGTTTAGGCCTTAAAGAACCAAATTAGATATCTGGACGCCTTATGCGTGATATTGAAAAGCAGTGGATAAGAGCTGCCATTATCAATAAAGATACAAAATACTTCGGTTACTTGGTAGAAGAACATCAAGTAACCGTTCGTGGTTACCTGCGTCGCCTGACAAAAGGGAGTATGGCACTCGCTGATGACTTGGCGCAGGAAACTTTCCTAACGGCTTTTAGGAAAATTTCCACATATAAAAATACCGGAACATTTAAATCCTGGTTGCTTGCTATTGCCTACCACAATTTCCTCCAGCATATACGCAAAAACTCAAACAACCCGCACATGAATTTCCCTCTTGATGATTATGAAGCAAAAAAATTGTCGCAAAATTCCGATGCAATTTTCAACAAAATTGATATTGAAAAAGCTTTTTTATACTTAAAGAAAAACGAGCGCTCGACCCTGACCCTTTGTTATAGTTATGGTATGTCCCACAGTGAAATATCAAAAATAATGGATATGCCCCTCGGCACTGTTAAGTCACACATTTTACGCGGTAAAAATGCTCTCAAGAAAATTCTAAACCCTGTCGAAGAAGACATATTATGTTAAAGAGAATGGATGATAAAATGAAACGCGAAGATGATAAATGGCTCGAACAGCAATTGATGCTTCAACCTCAAATTAATAAAGACGGGTTTAACGATATTGTCATGACAGAAATTGAAGTTTTCCGTAAAAAGGAACATGAAATGCGCAAAAATATCCTGCTCGGGACATATGTTACTTCATTTATTATATTGCTGATCGCTACCCCGTGGGGTTGGCTTTCCACTTGGCTTAATGATTATCAGAGTTTACTGACAATTTTTACGGCAAGTGAACAAGGCACGCCGTTTCCGATCATCAGTCTGTCGATCTTATTTGTGATTTCTTTTACTATTTTTATTTTTGGTCAGGAAACAAATTAAAACCCGCTCCTGCGGGTGTATTTTTTGGTTCGTTTTAAAAGCAGACTTCTTTTCATGGGCGAAAGATAATCCAGATATGTTTTACCGTTTAGGTAATCAATTTCGTGCTGTATAACCGTTGATAAATACCCCTCAGCCTCCATCATCTGCTTCACGCCTTTTTCATCAATATATTCCACTTTAATGGATTTTGGACGCGTAATTTTTGCAGAAGCACCGGGGAAACAGATGGATCCTTCTTCAAAAACCTGTGTTTCTTCACTGTGCCAACTAACGCAAGGATTAATCATCAAAAACGGATTTTTCTGCTCATCTTCCTGCAAATCAACCACAATTATCCGTTTAAGCACCCCGACCATTGTTGCCGCAACACCAACCGCCCCTTCATCATATAAAATGTCACGAAGCCCCGCGCAAAGTTCAATGATTTCACCATCAATATCTGCGACTTCGAGAGCCTGTTCTTTAAATATTTTATTGGGGCCGTATACGAGTTTCAGTTTGGTCATAATATAAGTTCTTTAGAATAATTTAGAATGATGGTTATATAGAGACCAAACCCTCCTTTATGCAAACACTTTAAGCGGCAACAACTAATATGAGTTTACGGTTTACGAAAATTACGCCAATATTCTCCTACGGTGTTTTTCATCTCCTTACGTAAAAATAATATTCCGACAAGATTGGGAATAGTCATTAAGGTTGTAGTAATTGCCGAAAGAAGCCAGATAAGTGAAGTATCAGATATAGAGGCGACAAAAAAACCGATAATATATAAGCAGCGATATAACGTCACCCACTTAACCCCAAACAAATATGTTATCGCCCGATCTCCATAATATGACCAGGCAACTACTGTTGAAAAAGCAAACAACAACAAACCGATTGATACAACATATTTGCCATACTCTCCCATAACCCCACGAGTAAAGGCATGGATGGTCAACGTAACTGAATGTACTAATGAATACCCCGTAACGATAAGTGAGGAATTTTCCAGCTGACCATCAATGATCACTATATCCCCGGTAAAAGGTTGTTGGTCGATGGCGTAGGTAACTTTTTCCGCAATGGACCGGTTATGAATAATTGTATAATTTCCACTGACTGCTTTGCCATCGACAATTGAAATTGTACCGCTATACGTAGTAATTTCATCTGTCCTACCACCGAAATTTAAATGTTCAAACAAACTTTGTCGGTGTTCCTCATTACTTTCCGTATAAACACCAGAAATGAATTCCATATCAAATGTTTGAAATTCATTTTTAAACTTTTCCGTCCACACCCCAGATGAAAGTATAACCAGACCCGTTAAAGTGCAGATAATAATTGTATCGATAAAGGGTTCTAAAATCGAAACCATGCCTTCTGATACAGGTTCATCTGTTTTCGCTGCGGCATGGGCAATGGCCGATGAGCCTTGACCAGCTTCGTTGGAAAACAAACCCCGGTTTACGCCTCTATTAAAGGCATAAGCAAAACTTGCCCCCAGAAAACCCCCGATCGCTGCTGAACCAGAAAATGCATACGTGATAATGCTTATAAATGAGGGAATTATTTGTTCGTAATTTGTGAGTATTACGGATAGAGCCCCAAGCACATAAATCAACGACATTATTGGCACTATTTTTTCTGTAACATGTACAATTCGTTTAATGCCGCCAAGAATAACTAACCCAACAAGAAAAGATAAAAATAATCCTGAGAATAAAGGGGGTATGTTAAAAGTGCTTTGAAGACCTTGTGCAATATTATTGCTTTGCGGCATGTTCCCGCTGCCAAAGGAACTAATGACAGTAAAAACCGCAAAAAGCACCGCGAGCCATTTCATATTTAAGCGCCTCTCCATATAATACATGGGACCACCAGCCATAAAACCCTGTGCATCCCTAATGCGATATTTATGAGATAAAGTTACTTCAACAAACTTAGTAGTCATGCCTAGGAAGGCCGTTATCCACATCCAGAAAAGTGCTGCAGGACCTCCTAAATAAATAGCCAGAGCAACACCACCGATATTGCCTGTACCTACTGTCCCGGCTAACGCGGTAGTCAACGCTTGAAAATGAGAGACATCCCCTTCAGAATTTGATTTATCATATTTTCCCAGCAAGACTTTCCATGCATGTTTAAAATATAATATCTGCGGAAATTTCAAATAAATAGTAAAAAACAGTCCTGTTCCCAGCAATAAAAATGGAAAATATCGCGCCGCCCCAAGATAACTGTCTAGATAAATTAGACCACTTTCAATTATCGCCAATATCCTATCTCCTTTTTAAATATACTCTTTAATTAAGCCAACAAGACATTTGTTCTACTGTAAGGTTCCCACCACATAATATTGTAGCAACAGTTCGACCTTGAAATCGCTTAGGATTAGCCAGTAGAGCCGCGATACCCGCAGCACCTGAAGGTTCAAGGACAACACCCAAATGATGATAGGCTAACTGCATTCCTTGTATCATTTGATCATCTTCAACCAGCAATATGTCGTCTATAACTACTCGGATGTCTTCCAACGCTTCAGGTATAGGAATTCGGGTTCCTATTCCATCCGCGATGGTATTGATTTGTTCGGTTTCAACGATTTCATTAGTACGCCATGATTGTTCCATGCAAGGCGCACCCGTAGCGGCAACTCCAATAACCTCAGTGTCAGGAAACTTCGCTTTTATATACTGGGCCATTCCTCCCAACATTGCACCATTACCAAGAGCAACAAGAACGGTGTCAATTTTTTCTGGAAAACACATTAATTCTACCGCGATAGAACCAGCCCCTTCGGAAAGCTTCTGTTCCCGCCCATCTTCCACCATTATATATGAGGAAGCGTTTGCTACACGTTTGGCCTCAATCTTCGCTGCATCAAAATCAATTCCATGCAAAATAACATTTGCCCCCAACGCACGCATCCGCTCTATTTTTAAGGTATTCGCATTGACGCTGGCATACACGGTAAGTTCTACGCCTCTACGCCGACATGCATAGGCCATAGCCTGACCTAAATTACCCGCAGAAGCGGTAATTACTTTTGACCCCGCGGCAAGATTAGCAATAACAAAATCCGCTCCCCGGCCTTTAAAGCACCTAATAGGGTTGGCAATCTCCATTTTCACGACAGTGCGCACTCCCAATATTTCAGAAAGGCTTTCCGCAACATATTGCGGCGTGTTCATAAACACTTTGTCTATTGTCTTTGCTGCTTCCTCAATTTGGGAAATGGACAAGCGGGGCGAAGCATGATCATCTGTTTGCGATATTTTTTTAAACATAAATGTATTTTTACCTATAGTTATGAAGATTTTTCATATATAATATATAATTTGAATAGTATGGAAATTTATAAAATGCAAGATTTTTTTGAAAACAATATTGCTGGACAGATTGCTAGCAAATTAGCAGAACGTATCATCGTTGGAGATATTCCACCTAAAACACCATTACGTCAGGACAGTATCGCCGAAGACTTTAAGACCAGCCACGTACCAGTACGTGAGGCCTTCCGTTTGTTGGAAGCACAGGATCTAGTTGTGAGCGAACCACGTAAGGGCGTACGGGTAGCCCCACTCAATGCGCACTCAATTATGGAATTAAGTGAAATGCGGGCAGCATTGGAAGCACTCGCTCTTAGAGATGCAATCCCTAATATGACAAAGAGCGACATAGAAAAAATTGAATCATTGGTTGAAGAAGATGAAGCCGCTGACCCGGAAGACATCATTTCATTAGAAAAGTTAAATAGGGCATTCCACAGTTCACTCGCACAACCATGTCAAAGATTAAGGCTTCAATCAACAATTCAACAGCTTCGTTTAACTTCTTCACGTATTCTCCTTGCCATGTGGCGTCAACTCCCCAAATGGCAAACTCGTTCATCATCAGAACACCGTGAAATTTTAAATGCCGTGAAGACCCAACAAGTAGATCTGGCGATAGATCTCTTGACACAACATATTATCGAAGGAGGCAAAACACTTTCTGAGATGGTGCATAAAAACATACCCCCAGATGATTAATAATTTTGGGTGATCATTATCTTGAAACCAGCCTCTTTCTGTACGCAAACACTTTAAGCGGCTATATATTTAACTTTATCTATCAGAGAGATATTCGTTAATCCCTTCAATGCGTTTTTCTTCACTGTCTATATATTGTAGCCATTTATTAGATATTGGTGCTTTTGGTGATAGCGCGTAAATTCGACGGCCTTGGTCAAGTGCCTGACTGTGAAAGTCACGACAAATGATAGCAAGGCCGAAGATTTTAGATCACTTAATATATTTTAGTTTATATCAAGTTGGCAACCAAATCGGCTTGACCCAATTTAAATTTAATGCGGACTTTCCCACCTTCAACGCCTATGACGGTCGAATTAATACTGTCTTTCGAGCCATTAATAGTGATGATTATATCATCTCCTGTTGTCATATCCGTATTTGACACAGCATCTATTGAAGCACCACCTTTGCTGATATCAATAATTCTACCTGTTTGTATTTCACCATTATAATTTATTTTGCAATCAATTTTTCTTCCCGGAACATGACGTTCTGATGAACGGCGATTAAAGGCATCATAAGACCGCAGATTACTCATAATATCTGTCACTTTTTCAGACAGAGAATGTGTTGCCCGGGAAACTTCACCAGATTCTCCAGCCACCTCTTTGGCCGTTAAGGTACTTTCTGATGATTTATTTGCCATTTCAACCACCATACTTGAGGCAGCCTGTGTCGATTGTGCCGCTTGCTGCACATTATTGCTTATTTCCTTGGTCGCATGCAATTGTTCTTCAACAACAGAAGCAACAGATTTTGAAATTTCACCGGATTCGTGAATGACTGTGCCAATGCTTTCAACGGCTTTCTTGGTCTCAAGCGCCATTTCTTGAATTGTAGTGATCTGCGTATCTACCCGTTCTGTGGCCTCACCTGTCTGAGTGGCCAGATTTTTAACTTCCGATGCAACAACAGCAAAACCTTTACCAAATTCTCCGGCCCGTGCGGCTTCAATCGTAGCATTAAGAGCAAGAAGATTGGTGCGTGACGCAATATCTTTAATCATATTGGCAATATCGCCAATTTCTTCTGCGGCAGATGCTAGTCCCGCTACTATTTCACTCGTATTGGCTATTTCTTCCTCAGCCCGTAACATTGATTCACTTGAAGAATTAACCTGCCTGAAAATTTCCTGTGCGGATACTGACATTTCTTCTACCGCAGCGGCACAAGATTGCACATTATCCGTAGCATTATTTGATAAAGTAACAACTTCCTTTGCCTGTTCTGTCACGGTATCAAGATTTTTTGACATTTCTTCTGATTTAGTGCGCATACTTTCGCCGCTGACCTGCACAATATCCACAGCGGATTTTACCTCACGCTCAAGATTATCAGCGATACTAACCATTTCAGATTTCGTTGCGACTTCTTTATTAGCCAAATAACTTTGTGCCTCATTAATAATATGAGCACCGCGTTTAAAGTCACCTCGTAAACCGGTTTCAATAAACGTCCGGTAAAATTCACCTTTTGAGGCATGTTCCAAAGTCGCGGCCGCTTCACGAACAAATGAATCAAAAAGATCAAAACATTTATTCAGATTTACCAATGTTGGTTTGAGACCTTCATACTCATCCCAAGAAACAATTCGTCCTGACAAATCACCGACAGATATTTTTTCTGCGGCATTATTAATCTGAAAGAATGCTTTTTTATATAACATATTTTCTTTACGTAGCTGATCTAACTCGTCATTAAATGATGTATCAATTTCTACGTTTGTTTTATTTCTTTTCAAAAGACTTTTAAGCATGATTATTCTCCCACCGACCAAACAAATTCTGCATAGTTTTTTCCCTGTTCTTCTAATATTCTCATCAACAAGGCATAACCGGCTTCCACTCCATCTTTAGCGTTGGAATGTTTGTTTTCTTCCTCTATCAATTGCTTATATATTTTGGAAATGGCCTTAACTTTGTCCCTATTCGGCACTCGTCTGTTTGAATGGTAGCCATTGACGACACCATTTTCATCAAGGCTTGGTGTAACATGAGCCAACACCCAATAATATTTACCTGTTTTCGACATGTTTTTTACATAAGCAAAAATTTCAGAACCTGACCCAATCGAATCCCAAAGCAGTTTAAAAATAGATCGCGGCATATCAGGATGTCTAATAAGGCTGTGAGGCTGCCCGATCACTTCATCCGTGTTCATTTCTGAAACACGGCAAAAAACTTCATTTGCGTATGTCAGCTTACCTTTAATATCTGTTTTAGAAACAATAAACTCTTCTTCGCCAAAATGAACTTCTTCATCAACTGGCACTACTGAATATTTAGCCATCTTAATAATCCCTTTTTATATAAATTTGCCCGCCCCCCTCGTCATAATTACAAATTGCAAATATAAAATGGGTGAACTAATGTTTTAAACTTTTCTTTTGTTATAAATCGAAATAGTTAAAATTTTACTTACCCAATTGATTAAACAATTCTAATTGGCCCCAATATTCCCATTGGATAATATTCCTTCTTTGTCCAATTCTGTGCCACCACAACTAAATGGTATGGTCTAAAAGTCACATAGGTCGGATCAGTAGGAATTATCCATAATTAAACTATAAAGATGATGTCGATCTGAGGGCTAAATTGCCGGAATGGATGGCATTTTACAACCATGCTCACACGGTGCTCATGGTGGAAAAACCCTATGAACACTAGAGAATACAGTACAAGAAACAAGGATAGGGACAAAAGATGAGCGAGGATAACAATCAACGAGTCAAAAATTTAAAAACCGTGGTTGTTTCATAGACGTCACCTGAATTTAAAATAGTTGAGGGAAAGTCTGGCTGATTTGGGCTATCGGGAAAATGCTGTGTTTCCAGACAAAAACCATTTCGGGCTTCATACGCAGTGCCCTCTTTGCCCGTGACAGTACCATCCAAAAAATTACCCGTATAAAATTGTATGCCGGGCTGGTCCGTCATAACCTCAAGCACTCTTCCGGTTTTTGGTGAAAAAACAGATGCCGCTAGCTCAAGTTCATTTTCGCTTTCTCGGTCAAGTACCCAGTTATGATCGTATCCGCCGCCGAAGACCAATTGTTCATGATCAATATTGATATCGCGCTCAATAGCCTTAGCATTCCTGAAATCCATCGGTGTCCCGTCCGCGGAAACAATTCCACCAACGGGAATTAATGTTTCATCAACGGGCGTATAATGGCTTGCGTAAAGGGTAACCTCATGGTCCGTAATGCTACCCGATGAATGACCATTTAGATTGAAATAACTATGTTGCGATAAATTGACAACGGTTTTTTTATCAGTCGTCGCCTTATAATTAACTGTAAGGGTATTATTGTCATCAAAACGGTAACTGACAGTCACATTTACTGTGCCGGGGTATCCCTCTTCACCATCTTCGCTTACCATGGAAACTTTTAAGCCTGCATAATCAGCACCCTCAAACGGTTCAGTCTTCC
>JAESUD010000068.1 GCA_016763335.1 Emcibacteraceae bacterium
ATATCCAGGTACCAGCCCTTGATGATACTGGAGCATTCCCCTTTACAACAAACGCAGGTAAAGCGAGAATAGAAGGCTTTGAAGGCACTATATCGGCCTTAGTAAGCGAAGGTGTGACATTTAGTGCTGGCGCATCATATCAAAATGCCCGCTTGACAGAGGATCAACTTGAACCAAATACCGGTTTAGCAGGCGACAGAATTGCGAATGTGCCTAAATTTATGGGAAATATCAATATAGATGTCATGCAGCCAATTAATGATAAGATAGATTTCATTATGAACGCGAATATAAGCCATCGTGGTAGTTCACAAACAGATACAGCCGTTACCCTTGACAGCTATACCAGTGCTAATATTAGAGCGGGTATTGAACTTGAGGATTGGAGAGTAGAAGTATTTGTTCGCAACGTATTTGATACACGTGCTCAAATCGATGCTATTTCTTCAAGCCAAGATCCCCTTGCCCGAATTACAATTCGCCCAAGAACAATTGGTGTCTCTGCAAAAAGGAGTTTCTAGGAAGATAGAAATATACTTAACAATGGGGAAGCTTGAAAAAGCTTCCTCATTTTTTTATCCTGAAACTGTTAAAGAAGCCTGATACTCTGCCAATGCTTCAGGCGTAAAAAATGGCTCAAATCCCTGATAAATTAATGAAAAGCCTTCTCTAATACTTGTTGCATCCGCTTCAACACCCGTTAATTCCAAATGCAGAAGCCATTGATCACTAATCAACCAGGAAATTCGAAGTAAGCTATCCAATGATGCCGGCGCTTTTGGTTGCACCATTAAACCAGCCCTTATAAGTTCATCAAAAAAACTTCTCACTTCAGTTTCACGTTTTTTGCGTGACAATCGAAAGTGGGTTTTTAATTTCTCATCTTTTCTAAGAAGCGGGTATAATTCCCTATAGAAAAAACTATATCTCAATATCAATTCTATCTGACGTTCAAACATGAAGCGTGCATATTTTATGTTGGGGTGTTTATGATCATCATACCAATCATTATCCATTTCCTGATCAATGCGACTAAAAATGGTTTGAATAATGTCTTCTTTATTTTTGAAATGATAATGCAATAAACCACGACTGATACTACACACATCTGCAATACGGTTTGTAGAAACAGCCTTGGTTCCATGTTCATTAAATAGTTTTATTGCCGTTTCAATAATGAGATTTTGTGTTGTTACTGTCGCCATATAAAATCTTTTCATAAAACAAAGTTTATGTTTTAAACACTAACAGAAAAGCTGAACGAATAAACCAATATTCGCTCAACGACACGTGATAACCGGATACTAGGCGGCACAAAAACTCTCTGAATTTAAGCGGTAAAGAAAAGAAATGAAGTTATTGCAAGAAATTTGATACTCTTATATCTCGGTAACATCTTCTCGCCCGCCGCCCTCGCTATATTGAACATAAAATTCAATTAACCTTTTTTCATTACCTTCAAAATATTAAGCCAGTCTGCACAAATGCGTGAACAGGATAAGCACCTGTCCACGCATAATGAAAATACAATAATTTACACCGATAAAAGGCGGTTTTAAAAAATGGCTCTAGTAATTAAGTGCTTTTCTAACAAAAGAACTTAAAACATCTGTTTACCAATCCACATTTAAACGTAGTCCAACAACATTTGCCGTATTCGTTGTACCAAGTGATGTACGGTCGTTTACTTTAGTATAGCCATAATCAAGCATTGCACGGATATAGCGTGTCATATACCAACTTACACTTGCGACATAACTATGTTGCTCACCGCCGAATGCACCATTATTAGTAAGGTCAAGCTTATCATAACGAGCAGATACCATCCACATGCCATTTCCGCCCTCGTTAACTGGATTGTTAACCTTTGGACGGCTCCATGAACCTGATTTAATATTGATAGCGCGGCTTTCACCCGTTAGGATATACCCAACTTCCGCATACCCGCCAGAGAACTTAGCGTTAGTGCCTGCTGCAATGCCATCTTTAGCATTTGCAAATGCATATTCGATAGCACCAAATAGTGGCCCTGATGTAAATGCAGCTTCTAACGCAACTAAGTTTTCTTTCACTGCATTACTACCAAAATTTGACATGGTCATAGACAGGTTTGTAATGGCCTTGGCTTTGTATGTAATTGTACCTGTATCTTTTAAATCCTTCGCACGACCAGAAACACCGACCATCCAAGTTGCTTTATCAATTTTACCGCCTACCGTAGCACGGACCGCCGCCGTAATACCTTCTTTAGTACCACTAGCGAATGTATTGTTACCTTGAAATACGCCAGCAGTGAAGCCCCAGTTATCACCGCCCGTTGCGACCTTTACACCAAAGGCACGACCAAAACCAAAGGCACTTTTAAAAGCAGCACGTTCCATAAATGTTGTTTGGCTAATCGCGGTATTCCATTCCATTGAATTTGGCACTTTACTTTGGCCTACTGTTATGGACCAGGTATCTTGTTTAAATTGCAAGTAAGCATCTTTTACTTTTGTTGAGTTTCCGCCAAAATCGGCTTCAAATTTATATTTAATATTACTCGTTGCTTTACCTTCAATGCCAAACCACGCGGCGCGTAATTTAGTGCCCGAAAAATCATTAGCCGAATTGCTATCGCTGCCCGTGCTCCAATCAGCCATAATTCGACCACGAATATTAAATTCAAATTTGCCATCAGATGACTTTAGAGTTGGCGCGGGATCAGATGAAGAAAATATGACCTCGTTCTCCTGCGCTTGCCCTGCTGTCATACACGTTGTTGTCCCCAGAATTACCATTCCTAGTGTTTTGATGATCTTATTCATGCTAGTCTCTCTATTACTATGTTAAAAATTTTACTTAAGTCTATTAAGCTTGGGATTCAATTCTGATATTTTCCAAAAATCCACTCGTCACTTTTTGCATTTGACATGTGGCGTCATTAATCTTGTCAGAGGCCAAATTAACTTCCACCGATGCATTTTTAGTTTTTTGCGCACCTTCTGATACACTTAAAATATGCTGACTTACTTCATTAGTCCCTCTTGCGGCCTCTTGTACATTTCTTGAAATTTCGTCTGTCGCGGACCTCTGTTCTTCAACGGCTGAAGCAACAGCTATTGCCATTTCGGATACGCTTAAAATTCCTGCGCTGATTTCCGACATAATTTTATTCGCTCGTACACTTTGTTGTTGCACAGCCGTTACCTGGACACTGATATTTTCCGTGGCTTGAGCTGTTTGCGCGGCAAGGGTTTTTACCTCTGAGGCGACAACAGCAAACCCTTTACCCTCTTCCCCAGCTCGTGCGGCTTCTATTGTTGCATTCAAAGCTAGTAAATTTGTCTGTCCCGCAATGTCATTAATTAAATTAACAATATTACCGATTTCACTTGAGGATACTTCTAACCCAGCCATTATCTCTTCTGATGCTTTAGAAATATTAAGCATCTCATCTGATTTTTTAGATGTCAGAACCATTTGCCGCGCAATTTCCGCAACAGAAGCGCCCATTTCTTCTGACGCAGCCGCAACAGTTTCAACATTTGCATTAGATTCTTCAGCCGCCGAAGCCGTCATTCCGGCATTCTTCTCCGTATTCACTGATGTTTCCGACAATAATTCAGATGTCTCTTTTAGTTTATTTAATGAACCTGAAACAACATTAAGTGATTGACTAATATCCCGGTCATATTGCGAAATTAACATAGTCATCGTTTCGGTACGACGTTCACGCTCTCTGTTTGCGTTCACTTCGCGTTGGCGTTCTTCTTCCAACGCTTCCTGTTCTTTAATGTTCCTAGCTTTTCTTTCTGTTTCAGCCTCAACTCTATTATTCTCTACTTCTTCACGCATAATTTTTTGTTGAATAGAGTTTTCTTTAAAAGTATTCACCGCATCAGCCATAGAACCAATTTCATCTTCGAATTCCATACATGGAACAATTATTTCATTTTCCCCATTGGCAAGCTTCAACATTGCAACAGTCATATCTTTAATCGGTTTTGCAATAATTTTAATAAAGAAAATTGCGGCTACAATACCTATCAACACAA
This sequence comes from Emcibacteraceae bacterium, assembly GCA_016763335.1. Taxonomy (GTDB): domain Bacteria; phylum Pseudomonadota; class Alphaproteobacteria; order Sphingomonadales; family Emcibacteraceae; genus Pseudemcibacter. The sequence goes on from JAESUD010000068.1 coordinate 4,038, forward strand.
TAAAAATATTCGCAAGTAACGACGTAATTTTTACCGTTTGCAGCGCAGAATTTGATTGCTCACCGGCTAACTTTAAGTTTTCACTTTCAATTTGTGCGAATTGATTTTTGATCAAACGAATTTCATCAAACAAAGCCCTTGGTTCACCCGTCGCTTCAATGGCGCGCGCTTGGTTAACGGTTAAATATTGTCCCATTAATGAAATTTGTTGAGTGGCATAATCCTCATGCCAATGTTCAGCTTTCTCTTCTAATGAAAGCAATATACTTTTTAATTCTGAATTATCATTCGTAAGACTTTTTAAAACAATTATTTGTCTAGAAAACAGATCATGGGCGACATTATACTGATTAATAGCTTCCCGGTCACTTGATACCAGCAAATATAACATTGCCTGACGTTGGTTATTTAAACCATCCATCATTTCCAAAAATTCTGCATTAATTTCGGAAGCTTGAACGGCCTCCTCTTGTGAAGTCTCTAATGAGTTCACATTTACAAAAGTAACAATTCCAGCAATAATAGTAACAACGATAATAACACTAAACGCAGAAAATACTTTGGTTGGAATATTTAAGTTCTTTAAAAATTGGATATTAAACATTTTCTTTTTCCTTTCTATCTTCTACGATCAGCTTCGGTTAAATTTACTTCAATCGTTGCTGCGCCAATAGATTGACCCGCAAGTGTCGTGACAGTTAAATTAATTTGCACACGCCATGTTTGTGTTCCGTCATGGAATTCCGGTTCATCAATAAAAATAGCATTAGGGCCAACATCAAAAGTTTTCTGGAATTTGGCCTCATCCCCTTGCCAGAAGTCTGACGTTATGGCACTTTGCCCTACGTTCAATCCATTACGGTCTGTAACAAAAATTTCTGTATATAATCCACCCGACGCAGCTTGGACTTGCGTTAAATAGATTGATAAAGGGTTATTAAGAGTTGCGGCGATTAATGGCTTAGGTTCATTTCCAGATGATGCTTCTTCAGCGCGCCACATTTGATCCAATTCATCAATATTTGCCTGTGATATATTATCGTATTTTTTATTTTGTGCATCTACACTGATATTTACAACTGGAGTAGTAATCCATGCTCGTATATCATTTATAAATTGTTCATTAAGACTTGCTGTATTAATATTTTGCGCTGATGCTGCTGATGTAATCCAATAGAATGTCCCCAATATTAGACATAATTTAAATTTCATTTTTTTTACCTATGTTAAACAGTATTTTTAGAGAAAAAATACCCCTTCAACATATGTAGCAATTCTTAATTTAAGATTAACTTATATGGTAAGATTAATTTTTATTGGAAGATTAATTTTTTAATATACTTATTGGTTTTGATAACGTTTCTTAATATTAAAAACTGACCAAATTATAAGATATACACCCGTGATTTCATTTTAATAAATATTTTCAATTGGACGAAAAGGCAGTTTCATAAAGCCTTACCCTCCCCTTGTGCTAGGTTAGGATCGTTCTTTTTGAACATGTTACACCCGCACCTTATCAACATAAATATCCTTTATCAGCAATAAGATAAGAACTCGTTTTTTATGACTTAGAAAACAGTGAATGAACCACGTCGGCAACGCATAACGATCGAAATAATCCCCGTATTTGTTTTGGTGAATATAGGCGTATTTTTTGATGGGTGGTGCTCCTGAAAATGTCGAGTGCACGTGGTGGCCTTAGTGTTGGGCAAGTTAAAAAATGCCCCTCTATTACCAGCGATAATCTTATTAGCAATTGCGAATATATCTTTACACCATCAATAAATAATGTTCATTATATTATTATAAACCAGAAAAAATTAGAGTTATTAATGGGGTAAAAGGATAAAATAAAATGGCAGGCTGGCAAAATAAACCGTTCAAAATTGAAGTGAAATCAGGTGATACAAAAGCATATTGCATGTGTGGATTATCAAAGAACGGCCCCTTTTGTGATGGCTCACACGTAGACACGGATAAAAAGCCAAGGGTGGTCAGTTACGACACCAACAAAACTGTTTTTGCGTGCGGCTGCCGGCAATCGGCAAACATACCTTTTTGTGATGGAACACATACCAAGATAAATGAAACGCAAGCTAACGCCCCTTTAGTAGCCACAAAGCCTGTTGAGGCCTACGTGGCATATATACAGGACCTTGCGCAAAATGGTTTGTCAAAAGTCGGACACCATGGCCCCATGGGAGCTATGGGCGTTCCCCGTGCAGACCTTCCCGATTGGGATGATATTCAATTTGTCACCGCACAACTTGCCAAATTGCCCTTACTTGATAATGAAGCGGTGTCTTCAAAAGTAGTGATCGGTCCCAATGCAAAAAAACCACTTGAACTTGATATTCCATTATTTGTATCAGACATGAGTTTTGGGGCGTTATCCGAAGAGGCTAAGATAGCACTTTCAAAAGGCGCTGAACTTGCAGGAACAGGAATTTGCAGTGGTGAAGGTGGAATGCTTGCCGAAGAACAAGAGGCAAATTCACGTTACTTTTATGAACTAGCATCAGCACAATTTGGTTTTTCATTTGATAAAGTAAAAAAATGCCAAGCATTTCATTTTAAAGGTGGCCAAGCGGCAAAAACAGGGACTGGCGGACATTTACCCGGTAATAAAGTGACCAAAAAAATCGCACAAGTTCGTGACCTTAATGTAGGCGAGGATGCGGTATCACCTGCACGTTTCCCCGATTGGGACAGCTTGGACGATTTTAAGAATTTTGCAGCGCAAGTGCGCGAAAAAACGGGCGGCATTCCTATCGGCTTCAAACTTTCTGCACAACATATTGAAGACGATATTGACGCCGCGCTTGCAATAGGTGTGGATTATATCATTCTTGATGGTCGCGGCGGTGGCACAGGAGCAGCACCACTTATATTCCGTGATAATATCTCAGTTCCAACCATTCCGGCTCTTGGCCGTGCCCGACGACACCTTGATAAACTCGGCCGCAAGGACATTACTCTTATTATTACTGGCGGCCTTAGAACGCCGGCTGACTTTGCCAAGGCCCTGGCCATGGGTGCAGATGCAATCGCCGTTTCAAATTCAGCTATGCAAGCAATTGGCTGCCTAGGAATGCGTATTTGTAATACCAATACCTGTCCCGTTGGCATTGCAACGCAAGATCCGGAACTTCGTAAAAACATGAAAGTAGATACAGGGTCGGAAAACCTAGCCCGCTTTTTTACCTCATCAGTAGAGCTAATGAAAATTTTGGCGCGCGCATGCGGTCATAACAAGCTTAATGATTTTAATATAAAAGATCTTACCACGTGGAAAAAAGATATGGCTGATTTATCATCTATTCCTTATGGAGGCAGGCCGTAAAATCAATGAGGTCAGAATAATTTGATTACGGTAATCGCGTATCAGGATATTAATTGATGAACCACGTTGGCAACGCATAACGATGGAAATAATTGCCGTATTTGTTTTGGTGAATGTAGGCATGATGTTAATATTTATTTTAACAATAAAAAAAATCATGTACATCCAAACCCATC
>JAESUD010000069.1 GCA_016763335.1 Emcibacteraceae bacterium
ACATAACTATTATTGGAATTAACTTAAGCGCGTTACGTTGGATGTATCTCACTCTAGCCTCCCCAAAATGTGTTCGTAGGCCTATCGTAACCTTGTTATTAAAGGAAATCAAATTGCATGATCTGAATGTCTGCTTTGGGTCGAAAGCAGGCACTCAATAAACGAACGATTTAGGCATCAGCCCTCGATAACCTTATATTATCGTAAGTGAATTTATCCAGAAAGATTAGAAAACCCCATGACTGCTACCGACCCAAAGCGGTCTATTAGTTGAAAAGCTAGCAAATTTATAGCAACACCTCCGCTTCTTCATATCTTCTTTTTTTCAAGCGGGATATTATTTACACATAACTTAACAAACCTCGAAGTCCATAGTTCCTCTCTTCAAACTTGATATCCTTCATTTTATCAAATAATGCACTTTGCACCTGATCATATTGTTCAGGTAATCCAAAGAGTATTTTTGTTACTTTGCCCGACATTTGTCCGCGCGAAATCCAGCCTTGGTACCAAAAGGGTTTTTCACTAAACATAATTGCAATCATACCATATATGGGCTCTTTAAAGTATGCTGTACTAATTGATGTTGCCTGATCAATGCTAACCGTTGAAGTTTCAGCTTCAGATTTATACTTCTTATAAAGCGTCGAAAGAATAAATGAAGGATCCGTTAAATATGCTATATAAGTGAGGATATCATTTATGTTCCTTTTATACTTGTATCCATCGGATTCGCCGTTTTTCCATGCGTAAACATAATCTCCTATTGTGACAATATTCCAATCTTTCCTATGTTCATTCACAAAGAGTTCACCACGCGAATAATAGATATCTGTAGAAAGCCGTTCTTTATCATCTTCGATCAATCTAATTGATATTTTGCTCCGATCATGAGATTTTAAAATAGTATATACACGCTCTCTGTGCTCGCCACCCTTCTCTAACCCAGCAGCCTCCCGGGCATTGTCAATTCGTGCAAGTGTTTTATCAATCAAAGCGTTCCACTCATCTTCATTAGCCGAGGACGGATTGACCCCAAGAAATATCACTAATAAACAGGATATAAAATTTAATCTAAGAATTTTCATTGAAGCCCCTTTAGATGTTCTATAAATCCTTATACCATCCATTAATACGTGAAACCCAAAGTGATCTGCACAAAATGTCGCAGTATCATAGTATCCTCCCCTAAGATTAATGGAGTGTAGCAAATGCGGAATGTATGGTCAAATTCGCACCTCGCGAATGTCTGCTTTGGGTCGTAAGCAGACAGTCGGATTAGCAAAAGAATGTTATATCTTCGGTCAACTATGTGGGATTTAATTATCTACTTTAATGATAAAGTTTGCCATCCCTTTCCAATGCGGTGACTTCCCTCAAAAAACAACTATGAAATCCAGCTCAGGTTTTGAAATTAATTATTTAAATTCAAACATGATTATTGTGATAAATGGGAAAGGTCATCAATAAACTTCGATAACACCTTTTTATCCGGTTTATAAAAAACCCAATTTTTTATCTTCTTACTTGTTACCAATCCCGCCTCTTCCAATATTTTCATATGGGATGTCACCGTTGGTTGTTTGAGTTTTATTTTATCTGTGATGTGTCCCACACAAACACCATCATCGATCAAATCACCGTCAATTTGCTTTGGAAAGTGAGCCAAGGGGTCAACTATCCAATTCATGATCTTCATTCTTTTTTCATTTGCAAGTGCGCGCAAAATTAAAGTTGTTGACTCCATATCAAAACCTATATAGTAAGTTATCTATATTGATGAATATCTATATTTAAGAAATTCTATGTATTTATAATTCGCAATAAACCCATTGTCAAAGCTTCTATTGATAATTCTATAAAAGGATGAACCATGAAAAAACAAACCCCATCACGCAGAAAATTTTTAAAAACAGCAGGATTAACAACATTGATAACCGCATCAGGACAAGTAAACTCATTTGCACGAGGAAAATCTCAAAGCAAAATAAATAGCCGATATGATTTTGATAAAGTTTTCAACCGAATTGGTGTCAACAGTATCAAATGGGACGGTGCAATTCGCAAATACGGAAAAGATAAAATCATTGTCCCCATGGGCATTGCAGATATGGATTTCAAACAGATGCCCGCCGTGACAAAAGCATTAATGGAAAGAGTTGAATATGAAAGTTACGGTTATGAAATGGTCACGGATGAATATTACCAATCCATCATTGATTGGAACAAAAACCGTTACGGCCAAGAAATAAAGAAAGAATGGATTAGAAATTCATCGGGACTAACATCAGGGATGGTTCCCGCCTTGCGTGGTTTAAATCCTGTCGGCGGTAAGGTCGCCGTAATGACACCAACTTATAGCGGCTTTAATATCGAAATAAAAAAAGCCGGTATGAGGGTTGAACAAAGTCCGATGAAGAAAATAAACGGTCGGTGGAAAATGGATTTAGAAGACCTCGAGAGCCGCCTTGATTATGAAACAAAATGTTTAATCCTATGTAATCCCAATAACCCAACAGGTGAATGTTGGACTGCGGATGAATTACGGGCTCTAGGCGATGTATGTATACGCCACGGTGTTACGGTATTATCAGATGAAATCTGGTGCGATATTATTCGAAAAGAGCAAAAATACATTCCATATGCGTCAATCGGTGAAAAATATGCCGATAGCAGCATCACTTATAAATCAGCAGGAAAAACATTTAACCAAGCCATTTTGAAAGTTGCATACTTCTTTACACAAAATGATGATCTGATGAATGCCGCAATGGTTGGAGGTGGACATCAAACAGAAGTTAATATTTTTGGTCAAATTGCAACGGAGGTCGCTTATAAGAAAGGAGCTAAATGGGTTGATGGCCTAAATCAATATCTTGATAGCAATTTTGATTACTTGGTCGATTATATAAACACACCAGGTGAAATGCCTGGCATTGAATATTCAAAACCGGAGAGCACATATCTTGCCTGGCTTGATTGCAATGGTCTTAAAGAAAAAGTCGCGACTGCCGACAAATTAAAAGAAGGACAAACCCCGGAAGACAAACTTAGTGAATGGCTTATTGAACATGCCGGCGTTCAATTAAATGCAGGGCATGTATACGGCATAGGAAGCGACGGGTTTTTAAGAATGAACATCGCGGTTCCACGTGTGCATTTAAAACTGGCGCTTGATAATTTAAATAAAGCTCTAAAATCTATTATCTAAAAATAAAAAGCCCGTTCTACATTTTGTAAAACGGGCTCTTAAAATTTGGTGGAGCTAAGCGGGATCGAACCGCTGACCTCTACACTGCCAGTGTAGCGCTCTCCCAGCTGAGCTATAGCCCCGAATACTTCATTTATAACTGGTAAAAAATGAAGTAGGAATTCTTAATTATCGTCTGTGGTTTTCTCAATCGGGGCGGCGACCACATCGGCAACATTCGTGTCATCATCATCGTTGAGAACGACTGTGTTATCATCCGGTGCAATTTCACTCTCTGAATTTTCAACATTCAGAAGTTCCTCATCATCAAGAAGGTCTTCGGAAGCTTCTGCAGTCTCTTCCTCTTCTTTCTTTTCAGTGATGAGTTCGATTGAATGAGTTTTACTCTTCAGAATAATCTCAGGTTTAAACTTTTGTTCACAAGAAATGCAAACGATCGGATCGCTCTCACCTAAATCATAAAATCTTGTTCCACATTTTGGGCATTGACGTTTGTCGCCCCATTAGCTTTAGCCAAAGTAATTCTCCTAAGAACATCTTGTTCACGAGTACATAAAAAAATATCATTTGCCACGTTATCGGGCCACTGTCAAAGCCTATTATTAGAAAAACACATAGTTTGTTGACAATAATGAAATAAATATTCAAATTTTAGGGCAAATAAAGTGATACTTCGCCCTAGTTATATGCTATTTCACTGCTAAATTAATATTGAAATGTAGATAAAAATAAAAATATGAATCAGTTAACGTCATCAAACGCTGCCCCCCTTAAAGGCACAATAACCGTACCGGGTGATAAATCCATATCTCATCGGTCGTTAATTATGGCAGCTCTTTCAATTGGCGAAAGCACAATTTCCGGCCTGCTTGAGGGAGAAGACGTACTCGGCACTGCCGCAGCCCTTCGTGAACTTGGTGCGGATATATATAAAGATGATACCGGTGTTTGGCATGTTCACGGTGTCGGAATTGGCGGACTAAAACAACCATCTGCGCCGTTAGATATGGGAAATAGCGGCACAGGCGTTAGACTTATGATGGGTCTTGTTGCAACACATCCAATTGAAGTGACCTTCACCGGCGACGCTTCGCTATCAAGCAGACCCATGAAAAGGGTTACAGACCCCCTCACCGAATTTGGTGCTGAATTTTTGGGAAATGACGAAGGCACCCTGCCTATAACTGTCAAAGGGGCAAAAATGCCCCTGCCGATCACATACGCGCTACCCGTTGCGTCCGCGCAGGTTAAATCGGCCGTTATGCTCGCCGGACTTAATACCGCGGGCAATACAACTGTGATCGAAAAAATCCCTACGCGCGATCATTCAGAACGTATTTTTAATTATTTCGGTGTTCCAATTAAACTTGAAGGCGATAACATTATCGTTACGGGCCACGCTGAACTGACAGCAAGAAAAATGGCCGTCCCCGCTGATCCTTCATCTGCAGCATTTTTGATGGTTGCCGCACTAATTACCGAAGGTTCGGATATCACCATCAAAAATGTTGGCATTAACACGGCCCGTACAGGTTTATTCACAACCTTAATCGAAATGGGCGGTGACATTAGTTTTGAAAATAAACGCCAGGAATGCGGCGAAGATGTTGCCGACATCCGAGTTAGGCATTCGAAATTATCCGGCATTATAGTCCCGAAAGAACGCGCCCCATCGATGATTGATGAATATCCCGTTCTTTGCGCTGCTGCTGCCTGTGCATCAGGCGAAACGGTAATGAGAGGGATAAAAGAACTTCGGGTAAAAGAATCAGATAGAATTGCGGTTATGGTCAAAGGGTTAAAATCTTGTGGTATCAATGTAACGGAATTTCCAGATGGTATGACTGTGAAAAAATCAATCGCAAACGGAACGCATGAAATTGAAACAAAGCTTGATCACCGCATTGCCATGTCCTTTTTAATTCTCGGCCTTTGTTCTGATAATGCCATCACAATTGATGATGGCACAGTTATTGAAACAAGTTTTCCCGGCTTTACTAATCTGATGAATTCATTGGGTGCGAATATGGGCTTTCAAACATGACTGCGAACAAACCATTTATAATAGCCATTGACGGCCCGGCAGCATCCGGCAAAGGTACACTTGCTCGCCGGCTTGCTGAGCATTATAATTTTGCACTTCTTGATACAGGCGCCCTTTACCGTGCGGTTGGTTGGAATGTAATTCGAGCGGGCGGTGACCCTGAAAATGAAAGCGACGCCCTTAAGGGCACGAAAATACTTTCTGAGGTCAACCTAAACAACCCGGAACTACGAACCGAACCAATTGGTGCTGCTGCCTCAAAAGTAGCCAGCATGCCGGCCGTAAGGCGCACTTTAGTTGATTTTCAACGTCATTTTGCCCATAACCCACCCACAGACAAGGATGGTACCATCCTTGATGGCCGAGATATTGGGACGGTTATTTGCCCGGACGCACAGGTAAAAATATTCATCACAGCCGAGGTTGAAACCCGTGCAAAACGGCGGTTTATAGAAGAATACAGTGAAGACGGCACGGCCAAAGAATATAGCAGAATACTCGAAGATCTCAAAGTTCGGGACGAACGTGATATGAACCGCGCCGCATCCCCCCTTAAAAAGGCTGAAAACGCACACTTGATCAATACTACGAATTCAGATATAGAAGCCGTGTTTGAAGCGGCAGTTAAGTTTGTTTCAAGCAAAATGTAGAGTAAAAATCGGATTTAATTCTCCACTAACCTATCATTTTGATGGGATAGAGGCGTTTTTGTTTTTTGCTTTATGAATATTAACTTGTTTTTTTAAGACCGTCGGACACAACCGGCTGGCCTACATTAAAGCAGAATGCCCCGCTTGCGGATAAAGCATTCAAATAGAATAGGTAATTATAATGACTGATGAACTTAATGTTCCAACCACCGATGACTTCGCAGCGATGCTCGAAGAATCTTTTGGTCCTGAAGGCAAATTTGACGGCAAAGTTGTCACCGGGATCATTATTGCGATTGATAAAGAAAGCGCAACAATTGACATTGGCTTAAAAGCTGAAGGCCGTGTCCCTCTTAAAGAATTTGCCGCTCACGGACAACCAGCCGAACTAAAAGTTGGCGATACTGTTGAAGTCTATGTTGAGCGTATCGAAAATGCCAAAGGCGAAGCAATGCTCTCTCGCGAGAAAGCACGCCGTGAAGAAGCATGGACTGTTCTTGAAAAATCATACGAAGCAGAAGAGCGCGTTAACGGCGTTATCTTTGGTCGTGTTAAAGGCGGCTTCACAGTTGACCTTTCAGGTGCAGTGGCATTCCTTCCTGGCAGCCAAGTTGATGTTCGTCCGATTCGCGACGTCACACCACTTATGAATATCGAACAACCATTTCAAATTCTCAAAATGGACCGTAAACGTGGCAACATCGTTGTATCACGCCGTGCCATTCTTGAAGAAACACGTGCAGAGCAACGTACAGAAATCATTGCTAACCTTGCTGAAGGCAAAACCGTTGAAGGTATTGTTAAGAACATCACTGATTATGGTGCCTTCGTTGACCTTGGTGGCATTGACGGCTTGCTTCACGTTACCGATATTTCATGGAAACGTATCAACCACCCATCAGACATTCTGAATATTGGTGATACCATTGACGTTCAAATCATTCGCCTAAACCCTGAGACACAACGTATCTCATTAGGAATGAAGCAACTGACAGAAGATCCATGGTCAACCATTGCCAGCAAATACCCAATTGGTACGAAACTTACTGGTCGTATTACAAATATCACTGACTATGGTGCGTTTGTAGAACTTGACGACGGTGTTGAAGGTCTCGTCCATGTATCAGAAATGAGCTGGGTTAAGAAAAACGTACATCCTGGTAAAATCGTATCAAGCAGCCAAGAAGTTGAAGTCATGGTTCTTGAAATTGATTCAGAAAAACGTCGTATCAGCCTTGGTCTTAAACAATGCATGGATAATCCATGGCTTTCATTCGCTGACAAGTTCCCAGCTGGTACTGAAATTGAGGGTGAAGTTAAAAACATCACTGAATTTGGTCTGTTTATCGGTCTTGACGGTGATATGGACGGCATGGCGCATTTATCTGATCTTGATTGGAATAAAAGCGGCGAAGAAGCCATTGCTGAATACAAAAAAGGTGACGTGGTTAAAGCTGTTATCCTTGATGTTGATACAGACAAAGAACGTATCTCACTCGGTATCAAGCAACTTACTGGTGATCCGGTTAGCGCAATCACTGGCCTCAAAAAAGGTGGAACGGTTACTTGTACCGTATCTGAAGTTACAGAAAATGGTCTTGAAGTAATGGTTGGCGAAGACGGAGGAATGAAAGCCTTCATTCGTCGTTCTGATCTTAGCCGTGACCGCGCAGAGCAACGTCCAGAGCGTTTCTCAGTTGGTGACAAACTAGATGCCAAAGTAACAATGTTTGATAAGAAGTCCCGCAAAATTGGTATTTCCATCAAACAGCTTGAAATTTCTGAAGAAAAAGAAGCTGTGGCACAATATGGTTCATCAGACAGTGGCGCAAGCCTTGGTGATATTCTTGGCGCGGCTCTTGCTGAAGCAAAACCAGTTGAAAAGAAGCCTGCTAAGAAAAAAGCGGCTGCTAAAAAAGCTGACGACGTTGAAGTAGAAGAAAAACCAGCTAAGAAAAAAGCAGCCCCGAAAAAAGCGGCTGCTAAAAAATCTGACGATGCTGATGCAGAAGAAAAACCAGCTAAGAAAAAAGCAGCTCCAAAAAAAGCAGCTGCTAAAAAGACTGCTGCTAAAAAAGAAGATAAATAACCACTATTACTTCTTAAGTATAAATTTTATGACCCGTCCGGTTCTTCCGGGCGGGTTTTTTCATGAGCATTTTAGGTCAGATGATTCTTTTCACACATGATCCTTTAACAACAAACAGAGTGATAAAAGGGTCAAAATAGGGTTATTTTCCAAAAATTAGCTTGAATTTATAAAAAAACATGGCTTATTAGGTACTTAGCCTTGACGATATGGGTGCACTCTGGCAGTTTAAACCTTATTAGAATAAAAAATTAAATATAACTTTAACAACATATAGGGGCCTTACGATGATAAAGTCGGAGCTGATAGCAAGATTGGTTGATTCCAATCCCCACCTTTATCAACGCGATGTTGAGCGTATCGTCAATACCATATTCGAAGAAATTACAAATACCCTTGCAGAGGGTAACCGTGTAGAGCTTCGTGGTTTTGGTGCATTTTCAGTAAAACACCGTCCGGCTCGCACTGGCCGCAACCCACGCACAGGTGAAGCCGTGGAAGTACCGGCAAAAAGTGTGCCTTATTTTAAAACCGGAAAAGACCTTCGGGAAAAACTGAACAAAAAATAAATTGTTCCCAAACCAACAGCATATGACTTATTTATAAGAGACCTTGGATTATGCGCTTTATATTTTATGCTGCTTTTATCCTGTTTACCTGTTTTTGCGTCATTATTGCCGTATCAAATAACTCACCAGTAGTTTTTAGCTTAAGTCCATTTCCCGTTAACATTTCCATGCCTGCCTTCGGCCTCGTATTTCTTGGAATTATTATTGGGTTAGGTGGTGGGTGGATTGTTACAATTTCTTCCGGAATAGGCCATGCTAGACGCCATAGACTTGCCAAAAAGAAAATTAAAGAACTGGAAAAACAAATAAAATTGTCTCAGGGAACAAATATTGAATTGTCAAATGGTGACAACCATGGCAAAAGTTCTTCAGAATAATTTTTTCAGGATCAATTGATGGCAGATTTAAAACCTTCCGACCGAATATTATGTGCGCTTGATACTATTAGCACCGAAAGTGCTTGTGATCTTGCGAACTCACTTGGCCCACATGTTGGTGGTATAAAACTGGGTCTGGAATTTTTTGGTGCAAACGGACCCGATGGATTTAAACAAGTCGCGAAAGCCCATCAAAATATTTTTCTTGATTTAAAACTACATGACATTCCGAACACTGTCGCCAAGGCAGTTCATTCACTAATGCCGCTTCGCCCGGCTATTATGACTATTCATACGGCAGGCGGACCCGTAATGATGGTCGCAGCCGCAAAGGCAGCAAGTGAAGCATCGCAAAACATTG
>JAESUD010000070.1 GCA_016763335.1 Emcibacteraceae bacterium
CAAAGAATTGATGTGTGGCTTTGGCATGCCCGGTTTTATAAAACCCGTTCACTCGCGACCAAAATGGTCAAGGGCGGTAAAGTACGTCTCAACGGCAATATCTGTAAAAAACCCAGTAATAATGTTGTGGTGGAAGATGTGCTGACATTTGCCCGGGCGGACGAGATTTTAATTGCTAAAATAATAGCTATTGGCATTCGCCGCGGCCCTGCTTCAGAAGCACAAATGCTTTATGAGGATCTTACGCCCGCCCGAGAGGTTCAGCCTAAAGGCGTAAAAGCGGGTGATTCCAGAAGATTAAGGGGCGCCGGAAGGCCTACAAAAAGTGATAGACGGGCTATTGATAAGCTGATGAATAGATTTTGAAATAACCATCATTTTACATTTTATCTATTATTAAAATCAAATTAATCTGTGTTTGATATGTTGTTTCCTGTAATCCAAGGAAATCAAATGGGATTTGTTATTAAATTTATATTCTTTTGCGTTTTTTCAGCGCTTATTATCTCCAATTATGGTGATGATATTGTTAGAATTGTCGGCAATGAAGTTCGCCTTGCCTCAGATTCTAGTCCGAAAGAATTTAGGTCTTCCGCTAATCTTGTTCACTCATTTGAAATCCCCATTAAGCAAGACGGACATTATTGGGTGTCTATGAATGTCAATAACCAAAAAATCCGGTTCATTGTTGATACCGGTGCTACTAGTGTTACGCTTAGTCATGCAGACGCTGAAAAACTAAACCTTCATCTTTATGACAATGATTTTGATATTGTCGTTAATACGGCTTCCGGACAAACCACAATGGCCGAGGTCGAACTTGATGTGGTTTCGGTTGGGGCGATTGAGTTATATGGTGTTAAAGCGCTCGTTGCGCGTGAAGGTATGCTTTCTGTTTCATTGCTCGGAATGAACTATCTTAACAAATTAGATAGATTTGAGTTTCGTGATCAAAAACTTATAATTGAACAATAGTTTGATTATATATTTATATTGACACTGTAAACATTATTCCTAAAATAACGCAGGGAAACTAATTACAAATAAATATGAATATAAAAAAATCTACATATCATCATGGAAATTTGCGTGAAGTGCTAATTTCGTCTGCTCTTGAAATTTTAAAAGAAGGTACCTTGCAGGACTTAAGCTTACGCGCGCTTGCGCGTAAAGCCGGTGTTTCGCAAACGGCCCCATACCGTCATTTTGAAGATAAAGAAGCCTTGATCGTTGTTCTTATGCAGGAAGGTTCATATCTTCTGCAAGAAAATATGCTTGCCGCCAGTGAAAGCACAAAAGACCCGGTTGAAAAGCTTATTAATTTAGGGATTTCATATTATGATTTTGCTGAAGCAAATCCGGCACATTTTAGGTTGATGTTTGGCGGAAGTCTGGAAAATAAAGAGAAATATACGGATCTTGTTGAAATTGAACATAAAGGTTATGAAATTGTTCAAGATGCAGTTGGCGAATGTATGAAATTGCCAGATGCACCTGATATGCCGCCGGAAATTGTTCGGTTGGCGTGTTGGTCATTGGTCCACGGGCTTGCAAATTTACTCCTTAATAACGTGACCAACGATGATATTCCTAATGATGAAGCAAAAAGAGCTGTTGTATGTGAAGTTATCTCCTTATATACAAAATCATTATTCAATAAATAAAAGGTAAAAATCAGGGTGTCTATATTTACAAAACTCGGAAAATTTTTCAGCGATGATGCTGTCGCTGAACGGGGTAATAAAACCAGTAACATTGACGCTGAGAAATTAGCAGCGGCAGCTCTTATGGTTGAAGTGGCCGTGCAGGACGGCAATTTTGATGATCTGGAGAGAAAAACGATTGAAAAATCACTCATTGAAAAGCTGGGTTTATCACCGGACGACGCAAAAGAATTACTCATCAAAGCAGAAGACAAACAAAGTCAGTCCATACAAATTCTCTCATTTACCAGAGATATTAAAAATCATTTTGATGACGAAGGTCGCGTACGGATCATGGAGATGCTTTGGGATGTTGTCTTTGCGGATGGGGAAGAAGATGATTATGAAAGTAATTTGATGCGCCGTATCGCAGGGCTTTTATATGTATCTGATAGGCAAAGTGGACAAATTCGCAAAAAAGTAATGCAGGCTAAAAACCTTTTATAATTTCTTTTGACCTAATTGAGAAAAATGCTATATGCATTTTATAAGCGATATATTTAAATAATTTAAATATTATGTAATTTAGGAGAGCTCAATGACATACGTTGTCACGGAAGCATGCATCAAATGTAAATTTACAGACTGTGTTGAGGTCTGTCCGGTTGATTGTTTTTATGAAGGTGAAAACATGTTAATCATTAATCCCAGTGAATGTATCGATTGTGGTGTGTGTGAACCTGAATGCCCGGCGGAAGCTATTTTGCCTGATACTGAAGACGGGATGGAGCGATGGGCTGAGCTAGCTGAAAAATACGAAGATGCCTGGCCAAATATTACAGAGCAGAAAGATCCGCTTCCGGGGGCGGATGATATAATTTCAGAAGCCGATAAGTTTAATAAGTATTTCAGTGAAAAGCCTGGTGAAGGTTCATAACGTTTGCTTTAGGTCGTCGTTCATTTTGATTATAAATAATTCTTTATATTACGCATGAGATAAGGGGTGTATTTTTTGTTAAAAATGTGTTACAATGTACCCCATTGGAACATGATTGTTTGATAGGATTAAACGTAACTTACTGAATTTGCACAAATATTTAAAAAAATAATTGATTTTACCGAAACGAATATGAGTTTTGGTAGAATTTTTGCGAAATTTTTATTTTTTGTCTGCGATATTCAATTATTAACGCGTATTTTTTGAACGAATATGGGATATTTTATTTTTTAATATGAAGACCCAAAGACAATAATTCTTTCTTTTTAAGAACGGAACTGGGTTTATACGGAGAATTTATTTATGGCTAAAAATGATAATCTGGAATTTTCTATAGAGCAGGATATTGTTTACCCAAAACATGGTGTGGGTAATATTGTTGATATTCAGGTGCAGGAAGTTGCCGGTATGACTATTGAGCTTTACGTCATTCGGTTTGAGAAGGATAGAATGACACTTAGAGTGCCGACTGACAAGGCTGTGGGAGTAGGAATGCGGTGCATTTCGGATAAAGATACTATGAATAAAGCTTTTGTGACCTTAAAAGGCAAGGCAAAAGTTAAACGTACAATGTGGAGCAGGCGCGCCCAAGAATACGAATCAAAGATCAATTCAGGTAGTGTTATCTTACTTGCTGAAGTTGTTCGTGATTTATATCGTAGCGGTGATCAGTCAGAACAATCATATAGTGAACGACAAATTTTTGAAGCGGCGATAAGTCGCCTTGCAAGGGAAGTTGCAGCCGTTGAAGGAATTTGTGAAAAAGAAGGCTTAGTGAAACTCGAAAGTGTTTTATCACCTGAAATAGCAGCATAATTTTTCTGTTTAATAAATAAATTGAAAAGCCTGCTACTAAGCAGGCTTTTTTTGTTTCATAATAGCAATATAGTTGTTTAATGTTTTTATAAAAAAAATACATTGGAAATTTTGATTTATGAACACGAATAATTTTTCGAGCTTGGATGATAACAGATATGGTCTATTCACCAACGCCAAACGTATTTGGGCAATTGGCTCAATCCATGGTGAGCTTGAAGCCCTTAAGTTGGTACATAAGACTTTAATTTCCAAATTTCGTCGTGGTGACAAGCTTGTATATTTGGGTAATTATTTCGGGGACACTAAATTTAACAAAGAAACATTTGATGAAATATTGATTGCACGGCGCAAAATAATGTCCTTGCCGGAAGTCTTTATGCCAGAGGATTTTATCTATCTTCGTGGCGCTAGAGAAGAAATGTTTTTTAAACTTTTGCAGCTTCATTTTGCACCCAACCCTGCGCCGGTGATGGAATGGTTGCTGGACCATGGTATGGGGGCTTCTATCGAGGCATACGGGGAAACTGTTCAAAAAGCGCGCGCTATTGTACGCCAGGGAACTATGGCACTTACAAAATGGACGAACGGTATTCGCCGTCAAATACAGAATTGCCCCGGTCATATTGATTTAACCAATTGTTTAAAAAGAGCTTGTTTGACCGATGATGGCAACCTTTTATTTGTTCATGCAAGTGTCGATACCAGTCGGCCACTTACAATGCAAAAGGATCAGTTCTGGTGGGATAATGGTGATTTTGATAAAATTGATGAAAACTTCTCTGAATTTATAAAGGTAATTAGGGGGTATGATCATTCCAATTCAGGTGTTAATCTCAAGAATAAATATACAGCAACTATTGATGGCGGGTGTGATCGTGGCGGAAAGTTACATGCAGTTTGTTTTACACCGGACGGTATAAAACATGATGAAATTATCAGCTAGTAAAGAAAAATTTTCTTAAATAACGTAATATTTGAGACAGAAGCATGGAAAATTGAGACAAAAGTCTATTTTGACACTATCACTAACACATAAGGTCGGTTATTTTAAACTCAGGAAGATATTTTAATAAAAATAATGATTTGAAGGCGATAAAAAAAATAAACGCTTATTAGATCAACGATATAAAAGAGTATTTTAAATGAATACGTCTAAATTATGGGCCACGACAGCGTTGACGCTGGTTCTTAGCGCCTGTGCATCGCTTCCGGTTAATGATAGGGTACTATCAAATTCCATCGATATTAATGATCAATGGCAAACGAGAGATGGTCAAGTTGCGCCTGTTGAAAATGGCTGGCTTGACGCGTTAAAAATGCCTGAGCTGAGTATTTTTGTTGCTGAGGTTATCAAGAACAATCCGAATTATAATGAAATTGCACTGCGCATGCAGGCGGCAGGCTATAATGCCGACGCTTCGGCGGGCAGGCTTATGCCGCGCATTGGCGCTTCGGCAAGTGGCAGCAGAACTGGCGTAGAAACCCCGGTGCAGAATACATCGAACAGTTTTTCCGTGGGGCTTGACGCAAGTTGGGAAATAGATGTTTGGGGCAGACTTTCTGCGACAGCGGCCAGCGCCAGGTCAAATTATGAAGTGGCGAAATATGATTTTTACGGCGCAAGGCTTTCCCTTGCGGCACAAGTTGCGCAAAGCTGGTTTGATATTATTGAAGCGAAACAACAACTCGATTTATCGATTAGTACCGTTGTCAATTATGACCGGGCAACAAATATAATCAGAAACCGTTTTGAAAGAGGATTATCAAGCGGACTTGATTTGAGGCTGTCTATCACGAGTTTAGAGGCAGCAAAAGCAACAGAAAAACAGCGCGAATCTAATCATCATCAGGCATTAAGAAGACTTGAATTATTCGCTGGCAGATATCCGTCAGCAGATATTGAAATTGTTGGTGAAATACCCGATAAACTTACAGAAATTCCCATTGGAATACCGCTAGATTTACTCGAACGCCGGCCTGACTTACAGTCAGCAAAAGCGCGTCTTTACGCCGCAGGTTACAGGGCACAAGCCGCCGAAAAAGCATTGTTGCCAAGCATTTCAATTACGGCACGCGGTAGCAACACATCGGCTGATTTTAGTGAATTATTGAAATTTGATAATATTTTTTGGAATTTGGTTGGTGGTATTACCCAACCAATTTTCCAGGGTGGTCAGCTACGAAATAGCGCAAAAGCGGAACAGATGAATTTTGAAGCACAAAAACAAAATTATGCTCAAACCTTACTTCGCGCGTTTAAAGAAGTTGAGGATGCCCTAGATAATGACCGTACTTTGGCGGCAAGAGTTGAGCATACGGCCCTTGCGGCTGAAAATGCGGTTGCAGCAGCAGAAGTCGCCCTTATTCAATATTCACAAGGACTTGTCAGAATTGCGACATTACTTCAGTCACAACGGCAAAGCTTAACGCAGCAAAGCCAATTGCTCAGTATTAAAAAACAGCGCATTAATAACCGCATTTCACTTTATTTATCTCTTGGGGGCGATTTTTATTCGGATAGCACACCGAATAATCAGGAAAATGCCACTATAAATTCACAGGAAAATAAACTAGGTGGTAATAGACCTTCTGGTAACGAGGGGATCACATCATGAATTTCTTAAAACGTATTTTACCGGGAATAATTGTTCTTGCTATAGGCGTTGGCCTTACAAGTTTAATTGTCATGACGGGTCCTGAGCCAGAAAGTCAAAAATCAAAAATTCTTGCACGGACCATCCGTTCTATTGAAGCAAAGACAACTGACATTAAACTATATGTGCAAAGTCAGGGCACTGTCGTATCAAAACAAGTGATTGACGTTGTACCGCAAGTGGCCGGTGAAGTGATATATGTATCACCGAAATTTGTTGCCGGTGGTCGCTTTACAAAAGGTGAAGTTATCCTGAGGATTGATCCACGCGATTATGAGCTTGTCGTGATTACAGCGGAAGCAAGCATCGCCGAACGTAATCAACGTGTCATGCAGGAAGATGCAGAGGCGGCACTTGCCGCTGATGAATGGGCACAATTAGGACAGGGCGAAGCATCGGACCTAACACTTCGTAAACCACAAAGAGAGGGTGCACTCGCGGCTTTAAAATCTGCGCAAGCAAGTCTTCAAAGGGCTAAACTTGATTTGGATAGAACAGAGATTAGAGCACCGTTTGATGGTATTTTGACCGAAAAAATGGTCGATTTTGGTCAGTTTTTAAATCGCGGTAATAAAGTAGGCACATATTATTCCACTGAAGTTCTCGAAGTGCGGCTCCCTCTTACCAACCGTGATATTTCCCAGTTCGATCTGGCAGGACTTCAGACAGGCGAACGACAATATCAAGTACGCCTGGCGGGTCAATTTGCCAATAAAGAAAATATCTGGAATGCGCGCGTGATCAGAACCGAAGGTATTATTGATGTACGTAGCCGTATTCTGTATGTGGTTGCTGAATTAACAGGAAGCGAACTATTTGCCATTTCTGACGGCATGCCCATAACCATTGGTCAGTTTGTCAGTGCGGAGATTGAAGGGCGTTCATTTAAAAATGTGATACGCTTGCCGCGCGAAAGCCTTAGGCAGGGTAATCAAGTATTGATTATTGATCAGGATAATAAATTACGCACAAGAATGGTTGATGTACTTGAAACCAACAATGAATATGTGGTTATTGCATCCGGTGTTAAAGACGGCGATATCGTAAATCTTTCACAGCTTGGGATTAGCGTTGATGGGCTTTTGGTTGAGACCGAAACGCAGCCAGCGTTAAGGGATTTGGTTGCCGCGTCTGCCTCTATAGGCGCAGAAGAAAGCCGCCGGGAGAATAACGATGACTGATTATATTAAGTGGTTCGTTAAAAACCCGGTAGCCACCAACTTGATTATGCTTGTGATCCTCGGGATGGGTGTGATCGGCTATATGAAAGTTGGCAAAACAGCAATGCCATCTGCGGCGATGGATATTATTAATGTTAGCGTGCCTTATCTTGGTGCTGGCCCCAAGGAAGTAGAAGACCGAATAGTTATTCGCCTTGAAGAAGCGGTCTTTGATATTCGTGGCATTAAGCGGCTTACGGGTCGTGCCAATGAAGGCATGGGGTCTATATCCATTGAAATCGAAGAAGGTATGGATATAGAAAGTATGCTCAATCAGGTTAAAGCGCGGGTAGACGCGATTAATACTTTTCCTGGCCTTTCCGA
The DNA here is from genome assembly GCA_016763335.1 of Emcibacteraceae bacterium. GTDB lineage: Bacteria > Pseudomonadota > Alphaproteobacteria > Sphingomonadales > Emcibacteraceae > Pseudemcibacter. The sequence continues at coordinate 7,658 of JAESUD010000070.1, forward strand.
ACGTCCGATAGTATCGCGGTCTTTTGCCCAGATGGATATTATGAACATGGCTATTTACGGCGATGTTTCAGAAGTTGAGTTAAAAGAACTTGGTCGGTCAGTTCGTGACCGCCTTGCTGCCATCCCCGGTGCGGCAAAAACTGTGCTTAATGGTGATCGTCAATATGAAGTTTCTATTGAAATATCTGAACTTCAATTACAGAAATATAATCTGACTTTTAATCAGGTATCTAATGCAATATCGCGCTCGTCAACAAACCTTCCTGCGGGTAAAGTGGACAGCATTGCTGGTCAAATTCAAATTGTCACCCGCGGGCAGGCATATGTTAAACAGGATTTTGAAGAGATTGTCGTTCTGCAAAACTCAGACGGGACCAGGGTTCTTCTTAAAGATGTGGCAAATGTGGTTGATGGTTTTACAGATGATCATTTTATTTTGCGCATGAACGGAAAGCCGGGACTATTTTTATTCATCCGATCAGAATCAATACCGGATGTGGTAAAACTCAGTGCCGAAATTAACAAAGTTCTTGAGGAAGAAATCATTCCTTCCTTGCCAGAAGGCGTTGAAATAACCAACTGGTTTGATACATCAGAGCTGTTTAAAAGCCGTCTTGATATGTTGATGTGGAATGCTATCACGGGACTTATACTTGTGTTCTTTGGGCTTCTTATTTTCCTTTCTCCGGCTTTGGCGGGATGGGTTACAGCGGGGATTGCCATATCATTTCTTGGCTGTTTTGCCCTTCTTCCCTATACGGGGGTCGCGCTGAGCATGATAAGTTTGTTCGCGTTCCTGCTTATTCTGGGCATCGTGGTGGATGATGCGATTATTATTGCTGAAAGTGTCCATCGGGAAAATCAAAGCGGCAATCATGGTGACCAAGGGGCGATTGACGGCGCGCAAAAAGTCGCGCGTCCGGTTGTTTTTTCGGCAATTACAACAATGATTTTTTTCTCGCCAATGTTGACGATTGAGGGAATAATCGGAGAGTTTATTCTTGGTATTCCGGTGGTTGTCATCCTTTGTTTGAGTTTTTCTATTTTTGAATCACTTTTTATTCTGCCGTCTCACCTTCGTCATTTAAGTGATAAGAAACCCAATAATTTTGCGCGGATATTGCTTATATTTGTACCAGATGTTGTCATTGAAATGACGGCTAAATTGGTCAAAGCAGCGCAGGATAAAGCGCAATCATTCCTGCAATATGTGATATTTGTATTATACCGTCCGTTTCTTGATAAGGCACTTCATCATAAAGGGCTTTCACTGATAATTATTTTTTCCATGAGCATGGTGATTACGTCTATTCAAGGCGCAGGTTGGGTTAAAATGGTTTTTAATCCAGAAGTTCCCATGAATTTTATTCAGGCTCGGGTGCAATTTCCGGCTGGCGCACCTTATAATATTGTTGATGAAGCATCTGTGATCCTCGAAGAAAAAGCACGTCAAATTCAGGCAGAGATCGAAGTGGATTATCCAGACGTAGAAATTTTTAAAGATCTGCTCGTTATGTCAGACGGCAATGGTTCCATGGCTTTTGCGTTTCTTGTGTTTCAAAATATTGAGGAAGTTAATTTCGATGTTGCGAAATATGCCGCACGTTGGCGTAATATTATGCCAGTTATTCCAGATGCTCGTGAAATATCGTTTGATTTTTCAACGGCGGGTGGCTCAGGTGAAGCGATTAACATCATGTTAAAATCACCAGATAGTAATGCGCTTGATGAACTCGCTACAGAGCTTAAAGCGGTGTATTCGACTTATAATGGATTATATAGCATAACCGATTCTGCTGATACGGCACGTACGGAAGCCGTACTGTCGATTATCCCTAGTGCTGAAAATATGGGGATTACTCTAACGGATCTTGCCAGTCAGGTCAGGCAAGCATTTTACGGTCAGGAAGTGCAACGTGTCGCCCGCGGCAAAGACACGGTTAAGGTTATGGTGCGCTTACCGAAAGAAGACCGCCGTTCATTTGATACGCTTGACGAAATGCGTATTAGGACAAGCGGCGGCGATGAAGTTCCGTTTGAGTCCGTGGCCAATGTTAATTACCAGCGCGCCTATACCTCGATTAGGCGCACAGACCGCCAACGGACACTTACTGTGAAGGCAAATGTTAACAAAGACCTTGCCAATACTTCGGAAATTGTTGAGGATATTAAAGCGAAATTTGTCGATCAGTGGAAATTAAAATATCCAGAAGTGGAGATTAGTTTTGAAGGTCAGCAAAAGAACCAGCAAGAATTTGTTGGTTCTCTCGTCAGCGGGTTTGGTTTTGCATTAATTGCTATTTATATGCTGCTCGCTGTTGCGTTCAATTCTTATAGTCAGCCGTTTATCATTTTAACCGCACTTCCATTTGCTTATATGGGTGCCATGCTTGGGCATTTCGCCCTTGGTATGGATTTGAGCCTTTATTCCGTTATGGGGATTGTTGCGGCGGCCGGGGTGGTGGTTAATGATAATCTGGTTTTACTTGATTATATTAATACCTTACGCAAGAGAGGCGAGACAGCCATACGGGCGGTTGAAATCGCGGCGGAAGAACGTTTCCGTCCGATCTTTCTTACCTCTTTCACAACCTTCATCGGCCTCGCGCCTATGATGCTTGAAACCAGTTTACAGGCACAGTTTCTAATTCCGACGGTGGTATCGCTGGCATTCGGTGTTTTATTCTCGACCATAGCGACGTTGTTTCTTGTACCGATCGTTTATATATATTTCAATGATTTCAGAAAAAATATTCTTAGATTATTTAAAGGGGTTAGCCCGGATAATATTACGGCTGAATAATTTTTATTACAGCGGGGGTATTTCTTTGCTTTCTTATTTCCACATGAGCAGCAGTAATGATGCTGCTCATGTGGTGAACTGTTTTTTCGCGCTTTTTAATTGAAATACTGTTAGTGTCCGAAAAATTGAATTTCAGGGTATATGAAATGGACGAAATTAACGCCAAAAAAGCTAAAATGGCCCTAATTTACATGGCTTCGATTATGGGTTTTGTATTTTCCGGATGGCATGCGATGCTGACTAATTTTGTCTTTGAAGAAGCATTCTTCACGGGGTCTGATATGGGCGACCTTCAATCGGTTCGCGAGATACCGGGGTTTTTGGCGTTTACGGCGGTTTTCATATTGCTTTTCATAAGGGAACAAACCTTGGCAATTCTTGCTCTTGCCCTATTATGTATAGGGGTGTTGGCAACGGGTTATTTTCCTAGTAAATACGGGCTTATTGCGACCACTTTATTGATGTCGATAGGCTTTCATTATTTTGAAACGATTAATAGCAGTCTCAGTCTTCAATGGCTTCCCAAGGCAGATGCGCCGGCATTTTTAGGGAAAGTTATCGGCTTTGGCTCATTTGCGGCACTTGTGACATACGGTGTTATATGGGTTTTTTATACAACATTGAAATTTGATTATGTGGTGCTTTACACAATTTTTGGGGTGGTTGGCCTGCTCATGGTAGTACATTTATGGTGGTTATTTCCAAAATTTGAAAATGTGGTTCCACAGAAAAAACATCTTTTTCTTAAAAAAAGATACTGGGTTTATTATGTGCTGACTTTTTTAAAAGGTGCACGTCGGCAGATTTTTATGGTCTTCGCCGCTTTTTTATTGGTGGAAAAATTTGGGTATAGCCTTGATGAAATTGTCATGCTTTATCTGGTTAATAAAGCGGGCAACATATTCGCTGCGCCGCTTATTGGTAGAATTATTGCAAAAATTGGCGAACGTCGGGCGCTTACTTTTGAATATATTGGTCTTATAGGTGTTTTTATTGGTTATGCACTTGTTGACGATGCGTTTATTGCAGCGGGCTTATATATCTTAGATCATTTATTTTTTGCGATGGCGATTGGCATTAAAACTTATTTTCAAAAAATTGCCGATAGCGAAGACATGGCAGCAACGGCAAGTGTCAGCTTTACCATCGATCATATTGCTTCTGTAATTATACCGGTAACCTTTGGTTATATCTGGATGCATAATCCATCAATAGTATTTTATGCTGGTGCTGGTTTTGCAGTATTATCATTGATCGCTTCAAACCTGATACCCCACGCCCCGGCCCCGGGAAATGAATTCATCTGGTCCGAGAGAAAAAAGATCGCTTGATCAATCTTCCATAACGACGAGTTTTAGTTTTTGACCGGCTCTGAGTGTCTGGTTTTGACTAAGGCCGTTTAAAGCAGTAAATCGTTCCACTTTATAATCGTCAAAGGCCATGTAACGGGCGATACTTTGAATTGTATCGCCGCTTTGTACCGTGACAATTTTGATTTCTCGCCCTTTAATCTGGTCAGCTTCACTTTGTGTGATTTTATTAAAGCTGTATGACGCGCGTTGAAGACCTTCAGACACGGGCTGATATTTTGCCTGCGGCGTTAGCATTAAAAAATGATAAGCACTGTTGGCGGAATGATGAATGGCGACAAGACGGACGACATAATCTTTGTTATCCATTGTCATATTGGTAAAACCAGTCATGGCATCCATACCATTAACTTTCATAGTCTGAACACCTTCAATGGCATTTTCAATTTTATAGGTTTTCCAGATTTCATTACCATACTGGGAAATGGTCATGTCTTTCATGCTCGCGCCAGAAAAAATAATCACGCCTCCTTCTGCGGGGCCTGTGCCGCGTGCCATAACAGCCTCGGATGAATTTTGTAATTGGTAATTTTCCGGTACGGTGAATTTCAATTTCA
>JAESUD010000006.1 GCA_016763335.1 Emcibacteraceae bacterium
ATATACCGGCAAAAGAATCCTTGCCTGGTTTGTCGGGTTTTTTCTTGTGGTGTTTTTAGCCAACGGCATCATGACTTATTTTGCCCTTTCAACCTGGACAGGGCTTGAAACTGAAAATGCATATGTAAAAGGCCTTAATTATAATAATGAAATTGATAGTGCACAGGCTCAACAATTGTCAGGGTGGGAAATTACTATCTCACGCAAACCGGAATTAATCGACGACCGCATTGAAGTAACAATTACAAGACCCGAAGAAAGCCTACCCCCTGCCGAAGTATCAGTACAGTTCATTCGCGCAGTAAAAGAAGGGTTTGACCAGCAAATTACACTTAGTCATAATGGCGGCGGCCTGTACGGATCGCCCGTAAAATTAGCACTAGAAGGGCAGTGGAATATTTTAGTGGTTGTGAGATCTCAAAATAACCTTATTTTTAAATTGGAAGACTGGATTTTAGTTAAATAAGGATGTCCTATGCATCAAGCATCACTAAAGATGTTTAATATTGAGCATTTTGTTGTCGAAGGATTACATTGCCCAAAATGTATTCGAGAAATCGAAGGCACATTAGGTGACAATGATAATATTAAGAATGCCCGTGTTAATCTTAGTACACAAAGACTTGCTATAGAATGGCAACAAGAAACCGAGAACCCGATTGAGCGTTCTGAAGAAGTTATTTCGGCATTAGCAAAAATCGGTTTTAAAGCTTTCCCGTTTAATATAGCCATGGTCGACGAGGAAAGTGAAAAAGCCAGCAAGAGATTACTTTATGCGCTAGGCGTTGCAGGCTTTGCAGCAGCCAATATCATGCTTCTATCCGTATCCGTTTGGAGCGGCGATGATATGAACGAAACAACCCGAAACATGATGCATTGGGTTTCCGCTCTTATTGCCTTGCCGGCAGCAGCATTTTCAGGCAGGCCTTTTTATATTTCCGCGTGGAATGCCCTTAAGGCGAAGCGCCTTAATATGGACGTACCGATCTCTCTAGCCGTTATCCTTACTTTAGCCATGAGCCTGTTTCAAACATATCTTGGTAGTGATCATACATATTATGATGCCGTGGTAATGTTGCTGTTTTTCCTTCTGATCGGAAGGTATCTCGATCAGAAAATGCGCAATCATGCCCATAGCGTTGCCCATAATCTAATGAGTTATAAAGTCTCAAACGCAAGCCTTCTATATGAAGACGGCAGCACAGAAGATGTCGCCATCGAAATGCTCGTCCCCGGGCAGACCATACAGGTAATTGCTGGCGGACGAATTCCGGCTGACGGTATTGTCATTAGCGGCGTATCAGAAATTGATATTAGCTTAGTCACTGGTGAAACCATGCCAATTAAAGCAGAAAAAGACACCGAAGTTTTTGCAGGAACCATTAATATTAACGGCACGCTCAATATTAAAATCACCGCAACATCCGGCGAGACGCTTCTTGATGAAATAATTACCTTGATGGAAACCGCGGAACAGGGCAGGGCAAAATATGTTAAACTAGCAGATCGGGCCGCAACTATTTATGCACCAATGGTTCATATTGTATCCGCTGCTACATTTTTGGGTTGGTTCTTTTTATCAAGCATCGGATGGGAACTGTCCCTTATCAATGCAATCGCCGTTCTGATTATCACTTGCCCTTGTGCCCTTGGTCTTGCGGTTCCAGTGGTGCAAGTTGTTGCATCAAGTCGTTTATTTAAAGCCGGGGTCCTTGTAAAATCCGCAGATGGACTTGAGCGGCTCGCGGAAATTGACACCGTCGTTTTTGATAAAACAGGCACCTTAACGCTCGGACAGCCGGAACTGGTCAATGACGAAGAAGAAACAGTTTCACCGTTTAATCTCGAACTAGCCGCGAGCATCGCAAAATCATCGAGCCATCCATTATGCCGGGCGCTTATTGTTGCTTGCCATGACCGTAACATTCCGACAATAGCCACAACCAATGAAATTCACGAAGAACCTGGAATGGGACTTAAAGCAACCATTAATGATTTAGAAGTACGGCTCGGTAACCGCGAATGGTGCGGCATTCACGCAAGCTACCTTCCTAATAATCGCTATAGCGAATTATGGCTCAAGGTTAATGGTGCACAACCGGTATTATTTTGTTTTAAAGATCGTATGCGTTCCGATGCCCATGATGTTGTCGGCTGGTTTATCCGCCGCAAAATGAAAGTCATTCTGCTATCCGGTGACCGCAAGGATGTGGTGGAAGAAGCCGCACAAGAGCTTGGTCTCAGCCGTTATAAACATTCCTGCAAACCGCAAGATAAAATTGAAATTATTGAAAGAATGAAAGCCAATGGCGATAAAATTCTAATGATCGGTGACGGCATTAACGATGCACCCGCACTTCGCGCAGCACATGTTTCAATATCCCCGTCTACCGCTGCTGAAATCAGCCAGAATGCAGCCGACTTTATTTTCCAATCACAGAAGCTCGACACCATTGTACGCGCCTATCAAATATCAGTCTCTAGCCGAAAATTAGTGTTTGTAAATTTTGCGCTTGCGGCATCCTACAATCTTATCGCGGTGCCATTCGCGGCGGCGGGGTTGCTGACACCGCTTATTGCGGCAATTGCCATGTCATCATCATCTATTGTTGTGACGGCAAATGCACTACGGCTTAACTTCGAAAAATTATACCATAGCCACGATGCTTAGAAAGAGTAATTAATGGACGGCCTTATCTATCTGATACCTGCGGCATTATTTCTTGGCCTTCTTGGCTTGGGTTTTTTTATATGGGCTATCAAAAATGATCAATATGACGATCTTGAAGGCGCCACATACCGCGCATTATTCGAAGAAGACGACATAGCAGAAGAGCTGAAAGAAAAAGAGAAGAGAGCAGATTAATTCCGGGTACGGTAAGCATAAACCGAGCCATAAATAGCTGCCCTAACAATATATCCCATCAGACCAAGAAACCCCCAGAGCAACATATTTCGGTAATTAAGATATTCAGCGCTGACCATTCCTTCATCAGGAAGAGCAAAATAACCGACCCGAAGTGACAAACAAATGATAGCAATCACCGCCGGGGCAACAGCTTTTACCAAATCAGGCGTCGTAATTTCCCCCGCGTCAATATGCTTATAGCTATTGACGATCACCGTAAGTGTGAAAAATATTGCAACGACTATGATAAACATTTCTAACCTCTGATTTTAATTTCGCCGCTAGGATATAGCAATCTTCCCAAATGCTCCATATTCAATTTGATCTTTCTTTCAATTTGGCTAATATTTAAAGAAAAATTATTCGGAGTCCCTCTAATTATGTCACATATTAAAATCGGAATTATCGGGTGCCTTGGCCGCATGGGAAAAGCGCTCACTGCCGCAACCCTTGATCATAATGATACCTATCTCATCGGCGGCACTGAAATGGCCGGTAATCCTGGTGTTGGAACCTTCATTAGACATCCTGAAACCGGCGAAAATACAAATGTTAAAATCACCACAGACGCAGAAGAGTTGATTAAATCCGCTGATGTTATATTAGATTTTACCTGTCCTACCGCGAGCATCCTGCACGCTAGCCTCGCCGAACAACACGACACCGCCCTTGTCATTGGCACAACGGGCTTAAGTGCGGAAGATGAAGACGCGCTGAGTGCCACAACAAAAAATAATGCCATCGTCTATGCCTCCAATTTTTCTACGGGGGTTAATCTGCTTTTCTATTTAACTGAAAAGGCCGCCAGCATTCTCGGTGAAGATTTTGATATTGAAATTGTTGAAATGCACCACCGCGATAAAATCGATGCACCGTCCGGCACTGCTCTAGGCATCGGTCAACATGCTGCCGCCGGACGCGGTAAAAATCTAAACGATGTTATGGATAAAGCCCGGGACGGCATTACCGGCATTCGTAAGCCCGGCAACATCGGTTTCGCGTCACTACGCGGCGGCAATGTGGCTGGTGAACATACCATTAGCTTTAACGCCAACGACGAACGCATTGAACTTACCCACAAAGCAGGTGACCGCGCGATTTTCGCCCGCGGAGCCGTGAAGGCAGCAATATGGGTAAGTAGAAAAGAAGCAGGACTTTATGACATGTTTGATGTATTGGGATTAGCAAAAAATTAAATATAGTCCTTAATATTCATCACCTCAGGCTATCCACATAACTCAAAATTGATTGGATACGCACGATGTCGTTTAAATCTTCATGAACGGCACCTCTATGGATGGCATTTTCCTGCTCTGTTTGCCAATATGAAATGACATTTATTTTCTGATCATTTAACGGGTCTTTTTGGAAACTTAAATTAATGTGATCTTCAAAGGTGATTGCACCCGCTTTAAAAAGCCCGGCACTTAAATCAACAACTTCGGATGGTGCAGCATTTCTTAAGTCAATATTTTCAGAAACTTGCTTCCATACCGGTGCAATATCGACCTGCACAGAATTCTCGTTGGATGCGCCCTTTGATTGCGCAACAACATTATTTGTATTTTGAGATTTCCGTGTATCACTTACGACCATGCCATTATTATGGGCGTGGTTCTGATTTTGCTCTGAATGGATCAGTTCTTTTAAGTTCATATTGTAGGCTCTTATGCTGTTCATCAAATTACTCCTTGCATAATACTTATTTTCATAAATATTTCATTGCAAGGATCGTGCCAGCCCCTCTTTACTCAAAAACCCCCTAATTTTCCTTGGCTAATTACTAACATACTGTTAACAAATGAATTTTAACGATTTATTAACCATACTATTCGGCAATAACTGCCGCTTCTTCTCAACGACTAATATGAATATTAAGATAAAATTGTGGTAAAATTATGCCCGTTCGAAAACTGATAATATTTCAAGATGAGGTGAATAGATAAACTGGTCAATCGGTGTCACCGCGCCCATTTTAAATCCTGCGTCGTTTAAATTCTGCACATCCCGGGAAAAAGAAACCGGGTTACAGGAAATCATCACAAGTTTTTTAATATCTGAATTAATAATTTCCGTCATTTGATGCTTTGCTCCGGCGCGTGGCGGGTCAATGATTGCCACATCATATTTGTTTAGCTCATGGGGCAAAAGCGGGCGCAGGAATAAATCACGAAGTTCAGTTGTAACCTTTCTGATACCCGTCATCATATTGGCACTGGTTTTTAAGGCGACAAGCATTTCTTCATTATTTTCAACGGCATGAACATTGGCTTGCTTGGCTGCAGCAATGGAAAAAGTTCCACAACCCGAGAAAAGATCAACAACATGGCCTGCGCCTGAAATCCCCTTCAACATTGCATCGATAAGGGCTTTTTGCCCTTGCTTAGTTGCTTGTAAGAACGCGCCTTCCGGGAAAAATACTTTATTACCTTCAAAAGTCACATAAGGTTTTTTTCTTTCTGCCAGCATTTCATAATGTGGTTTTTTAAGGCCAGTATCAAACCAACTGACCCGCGCCAGATCATTTGTCTGGGCAAATTCCGCCAGATCCATTCTCAAATCAAGATCAACCTCGCCCTTTGTTTTGAACACAACATCAAGGCCATTATCCCCTTTAGTGATTTGAACCGTCATTTTTTGTTGTTTCTTAAGCAATTTTTGCAAAAATTTTCTAAGCGGATCAATAAAGTTAGCTATTTCAGGCACTAATATAGAGCACATATTTACATCTATTAAATTATGACTGCCCTTTTCTGCGTATCCAAGAACAATATTACCCGCCCCACGGCCAATTGCTTGAAAACTGGTTCTACGCCTGCTTGCCGCCGGGCTCATTTTCAGCGGCAATATTTCCACATTGTCAATTCCCTGATTAATCAATGCCGTTTTGATCAGACCCGATTTCCAGTTCTTATAATATTCCGTCTCCACATGCTGTAACATACAACCGCCACACTTTGTGAAATGCTCGCAAACCGCGTCTACCCTGTGGGGTGACTTTTGGTGGATATCGCGAAGGCGGCCTTTACTGCCATTTAGTTTAACATCAACCACATCACCTGTAACAGTATAAGGCACATAGACTATTTTCCCGTCTATTGACACAATACCGTCGCCGCGCCCACCAAGTTCATCAATGGTTATTTTATGGTTCATATCTGGCTCCGATTAAAAATTCTATATTGCCTTCTGGCCCCTTAATAGGGCTTTGGGTTAAACCGATCACGTTCCATTTTTCCATATCTTCCGTAATCCAGTTTTTAATTTTATCACATACTTCTGTGTGTAGTTCAGGTTCACGAACAACGCCGCCTTTGCCAACTTTTCCCTTACCGACTTCAAATTGCGGTTTGATGAGTGCCACTAAAATACAGCCATCAGCCGCTAATTTCATTGCAGCGGGTAAAACCGTTTGAAGCCCAATGAAGCTCGCATCACAAACGATTAAATTTACCTTATCCGCAATTTGTTCTTCACTAAGGTATCTCGCGTTGGTTTTTTCAAAAACAACCACCCGTGGATCATTGCGTATTTTCCAGGCAAGCTGTCCATGTCCCACATCCACCGCATATACTTTTTTCGCCCCGCGCGTCAAGCAAACATCAGTAAAACCACCCGTTGATGCTCCAACATCAATCACCGTCATATCGGTCACATCTATGCCAAACTCTTCTAGACCCTGCATGAGTTTCAAGCCACCACGACTAACCCATGGATGTTCTTTACCGCGTACTTCCAGCGCGATATCTTCTTTAACCTGTTGTCCGGATTTTAATATTTTTTTCTCACCCGAATAAACATTTCCGGCCATAATATAGGCCTGCGCCCGTGAGCGGCTCTGTGCCAGCCCCCGTTCAACAAGTAATTGGTCAACGCGTTTTTTAGCCATTGATTTGTGTGGAGTTAACATCATTGTGGCCAAGTGCCAAAAGAGCTGTTTTTACAATATCGGCAGCCATTAGGCCTGCTTCTTTATACATTTCGTCAGGACTATTCTGATCAATAAATATATCAGGCAAGTTTAATGTCCGCACTTTAAGCCCTTGCTCCATCAATCCTTCATTAGAAAGATATTCAAGAACATGGCTACCAAAACCGCCAATTGCCCCTTCTTCGATGGTGATAAGAACATCATGTTCAAGAGCAAGTTTTCTGATCATTTCCAAATCAAGCGGTTTGGCAAACCTTGCGTCAGCCACAGTACATGAAAGCCCTTTAGCGGCAAATTCATCTGCGGCGATTAATGCTTGCTCAAGTCTAGTACCAAGTGAAAGAATAGCAATTTGCTTGCCTTCGCGGATAATTCTACCTTTACCAATTTCAAGCACTTGCCCATTTTCAGGAATTTCTACTCCCGTCCCCTCGCCGCGTGGATAACGCACTGCGGATGGGCCATCATTATGGGCAGCCGCCGTGGCAACCATATGAGTAAGCTCAGCTTCATCAGCGGCGGCCATTACCACCATATTTGGCAAAGAGGCAAGATATGTCACATCAAATGAACCAGCATGGGTCGGGCCGTCAGCACCGACAAGCCCGGCGCGGTCAATGGCAAAACGAACCGGTAGGTTTTGCACAGCAACATCATGAACGATCTGATCATATGCCCGCTGAAGGAATGTAGAATAAATTGTTGCAAACGGTTTATAGCCTTCGCTAGCAAGACCAGCCGCAAATGTTACGGCATGCTGTTCGGCAATCCCCACATCAAAACAGCGGTCCGGAAATTCTTCCGCGAATTTATCAAGCCCTGTACCAGACGGCATAGCCGCGTTTATAGCAACGATTTTATCATCTTTACGGGCTTCATTAATAAGTGCCTTGGCAAATACACCCGTATAGCTTGGTGCTTTTGGTACCGATTTGTTTTGCGCGCCCGTTCCCACATCAAACGTTGAAACGCCATGATATTTATCCGCGGCATTTTCCGCATATGAATATCCTTTACCCTTTTTTGTCACAACATGGATAAGGATCGGCCCTCCAGCCGCATCACGAACATTTTCAAGCACTGGCAATAAATGTTCCATATTATGGCCATCAACCGGACCAACATAATAAAATCCAAGCTCTTCAAATAATGTACCGCCCGTTGCCATGCCGCGTGCGTATTCCTCTGCTTTTTTAGCTCTTGAGCTAATCGGCTTAGGAAAATGTTTGACAATATTCTTAGCAAATTCCCGTAAATTCAAATAAGACCGTGATGAAAGTAACCTCGCCAGATAAGCACTCATCGCGCCAACGGGCGGAGCAATGGACATATCATTATCATTTAAAATAACGATAAGCCGACTGTTTAATGCCCCAGCATTATTCATAGCCTCATATGCCATACCTGCGCTCATGGCCCCGTCACCAATAACGGCAATAACATTTTCATCACTGTCACTTAAATCACGTGCAACAGCCATACCAAGTCCGGCAGAAATGGATGTGGAACTATGCCCCGCGCCAAACGGGTCATATTCGCTTTCTTTTCTTTTGGTAAATCCGGCAAGACCACCGCCTTTACGGATGGTATCCATTTTATCACGGCGACCAGTAAGAATTTTATGGGGATAGCATTGATGCCCGACATCCCAGATAAGCTTATCTTTTGGGGTATTGAAAACATAATGAATAGCCGTTGTAAGCTCGACCACGCCAAGTCCCGCCCCCAGATGCCCACCTGTACGAGATACATTGTAAATCATATCTGAACGCAGTTCATCGGCCAGATCCTGCAATTGCTCAGGAGCAAGTTTGCGGACATCTGCCGGAAACTTTATTTTATCCAGTAATGGTGTATCTGGTTTTCCGTTCATATTCTATTCTTCATCTCGTTTTAATGACCACGGTTCAGTATAAAAATAGCCAGTGATCTTAACTTATCAGCTTTATTATCAAAAACTTCCAAGCCATTTACGGCTTGCTCTATTAATTTTTCTGCTCGTTCTCTTGCCTTCTGCGTACCAAGTATGGAAACAAATGTCGCTTTACCTGCATCGACGTCCTTTCCTGCGGTTTTACCGATGTCTGCTGAATTACCCTCAACATCAAGAAGATCATCAACAATCTGAAAAGCCAAACCAATATTTTTAGCATATTCACTCAATGCATTTCGCATCTCATCTGCTACATTAGCCAATATTGCGCCAGCTTCACAGGAAAAAACAATTAATGCACCTGTTTTTTTATGCTGCATACGGGTTATTTCACTCTCAGGCAAGCTTTGATTTTCAGCTTTTAAATCAATCATCTGCCCGCCAACCATGCCAGTTGCACCAATTGAACGTGATAGTGCAGATATTAAATCGCACCTGACTTCGCCGTCAGGATGCGTCGCTGGGTGCGATAAAATTTCGAATGCCAGCGTAAGAAGCGCATCCCCTGCAAGAATTGCTGTCGCTTCATCAAACTTTATATGAACGGACGGCTTACCGCGACGCATATCATCATCATCCATCGCCGGAAGGTCATCATGGATAAGCGAATATGTATGAACACATTCTGTTGCCACCGCGACACGGGTTGCTTGCAAATCATCAA
>JAESUD010000071.1 GCA_016763335.1 Emcibacteraceae bacterium
GCAGCAGTGCGCCCTACCCATAAGAACGCTCTTAGCAGTATTCGCGGCCTTGGTGCCAACTTCGCTTCTAGTAAAGGCGGTGACAAAGTCATAGACGCGATAAAGCAAGCAATGGATATGGACGAGGATGATTTACCAAAAGTTTCAAGAAAGCGCCCGCCTTCGCAAAGCACAGACCCGATTGTTGAACTTTTAAAAGTTTTGCTTAAACTTGTCTGCAAAAGCGAAAATGTCGCACCCAAACTTCTTGCAAGTATGGACGACCTTGAAAAAATTGCCGAAAATGATAATGCTGAAGTAAAGGCCCTTAAGGGTTGGCGTCATGATTTATTCGGTAAAGACGCCCTCGCCTTAAAAAATGGTGAAGTAGCATTCGCCATTAAAAACGGAGAAATCAACATCTTCGCCCATACAAAATAAAAGGAAACTTTAATTGGAGATATCACAGTCCAGTTCTAGGAACTTGGCAAGCTTTTTGAATCTTTTTTCAACGACTTCATTGATCAGGTCTTTCATTTTCAGGTTTATTTTTAAACTTAATTGATTTGTTGTCGACATAAGTTCTGCCATTTTAAGGCCACCCGATGTGCCGCCAGAAATTCTTTGGGCAAGCCTAAGGGCAAGACCTATTTTTTTAGCATAAAGCATGTCATCCTTGCTGATTAATGATTTTGCCGTTTCCACCTGCCTGACCCCATTACCGGAGCCGCCGTAACAAATATATAATGCCATGGCGATTAGGGCGGCGTCCGTGTGGTTTATGCCACCTAGTCGACCATATAACACCTCTGCTACAACTTTTTCCGCGCGATATTCAGGATGACCGCGCCAGCCGACATCGCATAATATACATATGGCAAGGCGCAAGCGTTTATGATCATCAATTTCATTTTCAAACAGACAATCAATCCAGTCATATAACCGCTCACCATGATCCGGGAAACGTCCCGTCATCTGCGCAACCTGATGGCAGCTGATAATAAGACTATCCTGCTTTCTAACATCTGGTTCCATTTCATTATAAAGCACGCCTTCACGCACCCCAAACGCAGACACAACAAATTTTCGCGGGTTAATAATTTTTAAAAGGCGTATCAGTACCAACGCAGCGAGAGACAGCGTTTTAATCCTCTTGGAAGTAATATGAGGGCGGTATTGCTCCAGCTCAACTTTAGACATTTTTGATACACGTCCGGCAAGTTCAATGATCTCCTCTACCGGAATGACGTAATTATGCATATTAACCAGCGGATATTTTGTTTCTATCATATGAATGCGGGCCAATGTTCGCCATGAACCACCAACGGCATAAAATTTTTGTCCTTGTGCCTCTTTCAACCAACTAACTTCCGACAGATATTTATCAATTTTTTCCATCGGCGATGATATTTTTTTACCCTTTATATCCTGCAGTTGTAATGGACCAAGAGGCAAGGTGGTTTCATTACCGACTTGTTTTTCATGAACGGTGGCCAGTTCTAAACTGCCGCCACCCAAATCGCCAATAATACCGGTGGCCCGCGGCACAGCACAAATCACACCATTGCCTGACAGGCGCGCCTCTTCCTAACCGCTGACAACATTAATATCCAGTCCCGTTTCATATTTGATGGAACTAACAAATTGTTCACCATTTTCCGCCTCTCTCACAGCGGATGTGGCAACAACTTTACAATCCTCAATTTTCATTTTTTCAAGAAGAATGGCAAAACGTCGAAGGGTAACTGTCGCTTTATCCATCGATTTTTCACGCATGGATCCGGTTTCCGAGACCCCTCGTCCAAGACCACAAAACACCTTTTCATTAAAAACAACATAAGGCGCGCGTTCACGGTTTTCATAAACCACCAATCGCACCGTGTTAGAGCCAATATCAATTACGGCAAATTTTCCCAATCTCTTAAGTCCCTTATTTTTATTCTTATTCGTCTTTATCTTTGTCTTCAGCATTTGCCGACCCAACCCCTGATAAGCTAGGGTTTGTCATAAAATATTGATGAGCGGAAAACTCATCATCGTCCGCGTCGACTTTTTTATATGTGTCATCGCTACCCAGTGTCCAGCTTTGTGCCGTATCTTTTATATTTGCAACCATAATCTGGTCAAGCACCTGTGAATGAACCGTCGGATTTTCAAGTGGCACCAGTATTTCCACCCTACGGTCAAAATTACGCGGCATCCAATCCGCAGAAGAAATAAATATTTTCGCGTTTTGCGACGGTAAAACCTCGCCATTACCAAAACAGATAATACGAGAGTGTTCCAGAAACCGCCCGACAATGCTTTTCACGCGAATATTTTCAGAAAGTCCCTTAACACCTGCCCTAAGACAGCAAATACCCCTGATAATCATATCAATTGATACACCGCTTTGCGAAGCCTCATAAAGCTTTTCGATAATAACAGAATCTACCAATGAATTTAGCTTAATCCAAATATTAGCCGGTTTACCCGCACGTGAAAATTCAATTTCTTTATCTATAAGCGCCATTAATGTTGAGCGAATATTAAAGGGTGAAATTTTTGCTTTCTGTAATTTTTCAGGCACTGTATTACCCGTTAAATAATTGAATATATGAACGGCGTCCTGACCGAGCGCCTTATTATCAGTAAAAAATGATATATCAGTGTAGATTTTGGCGGTTTGCGGATGATAGTTCCCTGTACCGAAATGGACATATGATTTCAATTTAATGCCTTCACGGCGAATAACGACAGATATTTTTGCATGGGTTTTAAGTTTAAGAAACCCGAACACAACCTGAACCCCGGCCCGTTCCATATCCTGCGCCCATTTAATGTTGCGTGCTTCATCAAAGCGGGCTTTAAGTTCAATAAGCGCCGTAACCGATTTTCCGGCTTCTGCGGCTTTGATAAGGGCTTCTACGATTGGACTATTATCGCCAGTTCTATAAAGCGTCTGTTTTATGGCCAGAACATTTTCGTCTTGTGCCGCTTGCTGAATAAAACTTACAACAACATCAAAACTTTCAAAAGGATGGTGAACAACAAAGTCTTTTTGATTAATCGCCGCAAAAATATCCCCACCAAATTCTTTTACACGACGCGGAAAACGAGGGCTAAAGGGTTTAAATAAAAGCTCTTTTTTATCTTCAACAATCAAATCACCTAATTCAGATAATCCAAAAATTCCCTCTATATTAATTATTTCATCTTTAAGAACGCCAAGTTCTTTTTTAATGATCTTCCTTAGCTTATCCGGCATATTTTTATTAACTTCAAGCCGCACCACATTACCGCGGCGACGTCTTTTTAGTGCTGTTTCAAAAACCAAGACCAAATCTTCGGCTTTTTCTTCAACTTCTAATTCACTATCCCGAATAACCCGAAAAAGTCCCTCACTAAGCAAATCATAATTAGGAAAAATCAAACCAATGAATAACCTAAGCATGTTTTCTAACGAAATAAATCTTACCTGCCCATTATGATCCGGCAATCTGATAAAACGTTTTGTTTGTGAAGGAATAGGCAATAGAGCAAGCATTGAAAGACCGTCTTCTTGCCTTTTTAAATCTATTATAAGCGAAAAGCCCAGATTTGGAATGAATGGGAACGGATGCGCCAAGTCAATCGCGAGCGGTGTTAGTATCGGGAAAACATTTTCAAGAAAATACTTCTGCAGCCAGCTTTTCTCCTCGCTGGTAAGATCCGTTGGGCTAAGTAAATTTAAGCCTTTTTTTCTTAACTCACTTAAAAGACCTCTACATTCAATTTGTTGATTTTTGACAAGTTCAGTAGATAAGGTATTGATTTTTGCAAGCTGTTCACGTGGGGTAAGCCCATCATCGCTGATAACATCAGCTTCGGTCTTCATAAGGCCGCGAAGGCCCGCAACGCGAACCATATAAAACTCATCAAGGTTACTTCCGGAAATGGATAAAAAACGAAGTCGTTCAAGTAAGGGGTAATTCTTATTTGCCGACTGTTCCATAACCCTAATGTTAAACAAAAGCCATGAAAGCTCCCGGTTAATCAACCTTTTTTGTGGTTCAGTTTTTCCCTTACCCGCCATATTGACTTGTTAATCCTTACTTTCAGTGTCGAGTGCGCGTCGCACTACTGGTATGGTTATTTTCTTTTTTTCTGCAAATGATAATTGATCAATATTTTGCACTATCTTTCTTATGGCATCAAATGATCTGTCAATTCGTGGAATTAGATAATTAATGACTTCATCGCTAACAATAATTTGCCTGTCTGAAAATTGTTTTATGATGATTGCTTTCAATAATTCATCATCCGGCGCTTTAATTTCTATGGTTTCAGAAGCCAAAAGACGAGATGATAAATCTTTTAGCGATAACGGCCAATTTTTTGGTCTCTCCTTTGCCGTTAAAAGGACGTATCCACCTTGTTCCTTCGTCCAGTTATAGAGATGAAACAGTTTTTTTTGAATTTCAAAATCAGCAATATGTTTATCAACATCTTCAATGATGAAAACAAAATCATCCCCTGACATAAAATCAGTATTAAGAAGCGCCACAGCATCAATTTTCTTAGCCTTCGATATATCCTGCCAAACATGAGAAAGGTGGGTTTTACCACATCCTTCCGGACCATAAATTATCAGGCAATGAAAGCTCTCATCGCCGCGCAGCCAATCCGGCCAGCGATCAATCCATTTTACGGCTTTTTCATTTGATAGTGCTGGCAAAAAACTGGCTTTGGCAAATTTCTCGTTAACAGGCCAGTTAAGTAGCAGTTGCTCTGGAGCTTTATGCAGTTCTCCCCCCACTAATTCCTTCCTTCTATTGCGAGTCCGGTAAGGCCGATGGCCCATAATTGATTATCTTCATTTTGTGTAAGCGATAGGCCCTGCTGCGCAAGGGATAAAGCCAGTTGTTGCGCATCGCCGGCAAATTCAATTTCCAGATCGACTTCATTTATAGTGATGCTTTTTAAATTCACGCCTCTAACAAGATTAACTTTTTCAAGCTGCTTTTGCATTATCAACCAGTCACTTATTTGATTAAGTGCTCCACGTGCAGAAATTGTCGATGCAAACCCGTATTTTACCAACACTTTTGATTTCCATAAATCATCAACCCAATCGGTAGCAGCATCAACACCTGCTTTAAAAAGTGCCTTGTGGTTTGGTAATCCATCTTCATCATAAGCGGGCACAGAAACGTTGATCATTTTTATTGTATTTTCTATTTCTAACGTAGGATCATTGCGTTTTAAGGAAATATCCAACACGAGTTTATCTGCCGCGACATCTTTTTTAACAATCGCTGTCGCAATAATAAGCTCATTCAAGGTATTGGCGCGTATATACGACCGGATACTTTTTTGATCATCATTTTTTGCCTGTAATGCACTAATATACATACGGTTTTTAAGTGACGGTTTTGGTGTTTCAATCGGCACAAGATTATTTATCATGTCATACTGTTGCCAGGCATCACGCCATTTATTATTGTTTTCCCACAACATTAAAGCGCCTGCTTCCTCGAGAACAGGTAGTACGCTAACCGCGGTTCCAAGTGTTTCCGCAAATGGTATCTCATAAAAACTCAGTACTTCATTCACTTTTGAGCGACTAAAATGAACCACTAATGAGGCGAAATAACGTACACTTGAGCGCCTTTCATTATTAATTTCATAACCACTGATAAAATTCATTACTTCTTGATCTGAAAAATTCGGCAACTTTTCACGGTCTGATATCAGGATGATGCGGCGAAAAAGTCGTTCTAACGCAAAACGTTGTCCTTTTTTCAAAGCCCGGTCACGTGCAGTCGTCACATTTCGTGATGTTTCATCGACTTCAATATTGTAAATTGTGTAAATGCTGGCTTCACGGTCAAGGCCACCTTGCGCATATACAGTATTATTTAATAGCAAAACAAAGCTAATCAATGAGATTAAGAAAAATGCATATCTATTTGTTATAGAGTAATTAAATATCAATTTATTAGACTCTTTTTATATTGTAATCAGCTTAATTTAACAATCTATCATGTCACGACTATGGCATATAGCATAAATAACTTATGTTACAGTTTAATTACAACAGCATGATTTATTTTTTGCATATATTTTTATAGCCTTTTTGGCCAATGGGCCTTATATCTGTTACATAAATTTGCAGAGCGAAAGAACAAAAAATTGTCTAATCAGGATAAATCATACAGCTATAAGGATGCCGGCGTTGATATTGACGCAGGTAATGCCCTTGTTGAAGCCATTAAACCAGCTGCGGCCTCAACCAGAAGAGCCGGCTGTAATGCCGACCTTGGTGGGTTTGGCGCCCTTTTTGACCTTAAAGCTGCGGGGTTTGAAGACCCAATTCTCGTTTCTGGTACTGACGGCGTCGGAACCAAGCTAAAAGTCGCTATTGAAAGCGGCAAGCATGACACGGTGGGAATTGATCTTGTGGCCATGTGCGTCAATGATTTAATCGTTCAGGGCGCAGAACCACTTTTCTTCCTTGATTATTATGCCACTGGCCATCTTTCAATTGAAGTCGGTAAAGCCATTATCGAAGGTATAGCCGAAGGGTGTCGCAGATCAAATGCGGCGCTCATTGGCGGCGAAACAGCCGAAATGCCGGGAATGTATTCAGACGGTGATTATGATCTCGCCGGTTTTTGTGTCGGCGCGGTCGAACGATCCCGCATCATTGACGGCAAATCTGTTGGTGAAGGCGATGTTGTACTTGGTCTTGCATCAAGTGGCGTTCATTCAAATGGTTTTTCATTAGTTCGCAAACTTGTGGAAGTGTCCGGGGTTGCCTATTCTGACACCTGCTCGTTCGATGAAAGCAAAACATTCGGTGAAGCCCTTCTTGAACCGACAAAAATATATGTAAAAAGCTGCCTCGCGGCCCTCAAAGCCGACTGCATTAAAGGA
Source organism: Emcibacteraceae bacterium (assembly GCA_016763335.1). Classification (GTDB taxonomy): domain Bacteria; phylum Pseudomonadota; class Alphaproteobacteria; order Sphingomonadales; family Emcibacteraceae; genus Pseudemcibacter. The sequence goes on from JAESUD010000071.1 coordinate 6,877, forward strand.
CTTAGTCATATTACGGGTGGTGGTTTTGTTGAAAATATCCCGCGCATATTACCGGAAGGTGTCACCGTTGATGTTGATGC
>JAESUD010000007.1 GCA_016763335.1 Emcibacteraceae bacterium
AATTTTATAAATTAGAATTATCTAATGTAATCAAGGAAACTACAACCTATCCCTGCCTTGCTAGAAACACATACTGCAGTTATTTTTTGAAAAATTATAATAGTTTGTGGTGAGGGAGGGTGATAAACGAGAGATACGCTTATTGTTGTTTCGTGAACTCTACGGATAAGAGTTCTACATCTCCGTCGAAAGTTGCGGTTTGAAGTTCTCCCATGCCTTCGACATTGACGGTATTGATCTGATCCGTCCAAATGTCGCGCAAGGCATTATGGATCATGGTAAGGCCTCTAATGTCCTCTGGTGCTTTGACTTCTTGATATACCCAGAAATAGATGCGTTCAATTTCATGACCAACAGCTTTTAGTTTTAATTCTTCACCGTTTAAGGGTTTTATGGCAAAGCGCTTTGCGACATAATTGGCAAATAATTCTTGAGTGTCGGTGGAGTTTCTAATGTCTGCGGTTTTATTAAACAGTATTTGCGCAGCATGTTCGGTATCATGAATGTAAAAGCGGTGCATGATTTCAAGATTGCCTGTGTTTTTATTAAACAGAACCTTGGTAATAGCCGCGCGTAACTGGTGTGCGAAAACGGGCGTCGTAAACACGCCCGTCATCAATAAAGCCAATGTTATAATGAAAAGTTTTTTCATTAATTGTATTCTTTATCCTTTTCGGTTTTAAGCTCAGTTTTAATATCATGCATGATATCGCGGCGTTTAAGGCCTTTGCGAGGAGGGCTTTTAAAGGCTTCGATCCGTGATGGGATAAGGCGACGCGGATAATGATTGTTTTCCACATCAACATCGGCTGTTTCCCAGCGTGGATCGATAACGACTTCTGCCAGTTCTTTATCAAGCACAAGAAGTTTTTTCACAGACTTAGAATTACGACGCCAAATTTCGGCCGGAATATTATAGGTATCTGTCGAGCCGTCCACATAAGTAAGGCCAAGCAAAATAGGCATTACAAGACCGCCTTTATTTGAAAATTCCAAAACATAATAGTTTTTGTTTTCTTTTACGGCGCGGGTAAAGGCTTCTTTTTCCCATGGGTCTAATCCGTTAAGGAAGTCAAAATACTTGTTTCTTTCCTTATTGGTTACGGTGAACTGGTCATTTTCATCATGAAAATCGCGAACGTCGGGATTACGGTCAACCCATGACATCATTCCGTCTTCTTTATTACGGCTGCTGAATAAGGATTCTGGTTTTGCATTATTTTCATCGCGACGCCTGGAAAAATCAATGTCCGGGTCTTGGGTATCCATACGCATGGCATAAATGTGATCTAGTGAAATATCCACATGATCGGTGGTGTAATACCAACCACGGAAGAACCAATCGAGGTCTACACCTGATGCTTCTTCCATTGTACGGAAGAAATCAGACGGTGTCGGGCGTTTAAACATCCAGCGGCGGGAATATTCCTTAAAGGCAAAATCAAACAAATCATGGCCAAGAATTGTTTCGCGCAAGATATTAAGCGAGACAGAAGGCTTGGTATAAGCATTAGGACCAAGACGAAGCACGCTATCAGACTGGGTCATAATGGGTACTTGGTTTTGTGATTTCATATAATCAATCACATCAGATGGTTCCGTACCGGCCATATCATAATCCCATTCGCGTCCGGCAACACTATCGAGATAGCTATTGAGGCCTTCGTCCATCCACGTCCATTGACGTTCGTCGGAATTGACGATCATGGGGAAATACATATGGCCAATTTCATGGATCACCACGCCGATAAGAAACTCTTTTTCAGCGGCGGTATATGTGCGGGTGCCATCATCATGAAGAATTGTACGGGGACCGTTGAAGGTAATCATCGGATATTCCATGCCACCGACAGGACCGTTTACAGAAATGGCGACCGGGTAGGGGTAATCAAAAGTTACACGGGAATAAACTTCGAGCGTATGAATAATAACCTCTGTTGAATATTTTTCCCATAACTCGCCGCCCTCTTTAGGGAAGAAAGACATTGCCATAACAAACGGGTTAACGGCGCCGCCTTGGTTATAACCTTTAGCGTCCCACGCAAATTTACGTGAAGTTGCCCAAGCAAAATCACGGACATTTTTTGCTTTAAAATGCCATGTTTTTGCCCCTGAAGTGCCTTCTTTTTCGTTATTTAAAGCTTCTGCGGGGGTGACAATATAAACGGGAGTGTCAGCAGTTTTTGCTTGCTCTAAACGGTCACGTTGTTCATCTGATAGTACGTCATTTGCATTTTGTAATATGCCGGTTGATCCGACGATATGATCGTCAGGAACAGTAAGCGTTACGTCAAAATCACCAAATTCTTGTGTAAATTCGCCTGAACCAAGAAACTCTTGTGTTGTCCATGCTTCATAGTCTGTATAGGCGCCCATGCGTGGGTACCACTGGGACATTTCATAAATATAACCACCGCCATCGATTTCATCATCGGGGAAATGTTCATAACCACCACGACCACCCATGGCTTTGTTTTCAATAATGTTAAAGGCATAATCAACGGTGAATGTTATTGCGGTACCAGATTTAAGAACATTTGGTAAATCAACGCGCATTTTTGTGCCAACAATTGTATGTCTTAGGTCACGTCCTGCCGATTTTACGGAATTAATTTCAAATCCATATTCCTGATCAGCCAAGCTTTGCTGACTACGCAGCTGCCCGAGGCTAAGGCGGCCGGGTTTACCATCAAATCCTTTGAGTGTTGTTGGAGCGCTGTTGAATGTAGCAGATCTATTTTGCATGGAATTTTTGTTAAAACGGTTTTGGTCAAGCTGCACCCAAAGAAAACGCATGTTATCAGGTGAGTTGTTATGATAGGTAACTTCCACGTTGCCGGTAATGCGGTGCTGGTTTTCGTCGAGAGTAACGTTAATTACATAATCTGCGCGTTGTTGCCAATATTCATGGCCGGGTTCACCGCCAGCGGTTCTATAAGTATTTGCCGTTGGTAGAATTTCATCCAGTTGGCGGAATTTATCTACAAAATTACCTTTAGTTTGTTGTACTTGTGCAACAGAGATCCCGGCAATTGATAGGCAAAGTGTCATTAAAACAATTATCTTGCGAAACATGTAATTTGCGCTCCCATATTATATATTTTGAAATTTGATGAAAAATATAACGGGGTGATATGCTCCTGCCTAGTAAATAATAGATTTTTTTATCTTTTCCTGATCTGGGAATTGCGATAAGGTCATTTCATATAAAAAAATAATCAGGGAGATCAAAATGAGTGAACAGGGTAATTCATATGATATAGTCGTTGTTGGTGGTGGTTCTGCGGGTATTGCTACTATTTCAAGTCTTTTAAAACGACGGTATTGGTTAAATATTGCGGTTATAGAGCCAAAAGAAGAACATCATTATCAACCGGGCTGGACCATGGTGGGTGGCGGTATATTTGTCACAGATGAAACTGTGAGGTCGCAAAAAAGCGTAACACCAAAAGGCGTAACCTGGATAAAAGATGAAGTGAGCAGCTTTGATCCCGATAATAATAATGTCACCCTTAAATCCGGTGCCACTGTTGGATATGACCATTTAGTGGTTTCGCCGGGGTTGAAACTTAACCTTGATGCGGTTGAGGGGTTGGCTGAAACAATGGGTAAAAATGGTGTAACATCAAATTACATTTTAGACTCAGCAGCCTATACTTGGGACCTTGTGCAAAGTTTTAAGGGTGGCAAAGCTATTTTTACGCAGCCACCATTACCGTTTAAATGCGCCGGTGCCCCGCAAAAGGCCATGTATCTGAGTTGTGATGAATGGTTGAAAATGGGCGTTCTTGAAGATAGTGATGTTGAATTCTGTAGTGCAGGGCCAGCATTATTCGGGGTCGCAGATTATATACCGCCATTAATGAAATATGTTGATAAATACAATATTCAACTTAATTTCGGCTGCAACCTTGTAGCCGTAGATGGCGACCGTAAAGTGGCAACATTCGCGGTAACGGATGCGGACGGAAAATCAAGTAGAGTAGAAAAAGAATTTGATATGCTGCATGTTTGTCCGCCGCAATGTGCACTTGATTTTGTTGCAAAAGCCCGCTTGCCGCGGATAACGGGTTTTTATCAGTTGATATTCATACGCTTCAACATACAAAATTTAGTAATGTTTTTGGTGTTGGTGATACAATTGCGACCTTAAACGCAAAAACAGCGGCAGCAGCCCGTAAACAGGCCGTTGTCGTGGCCGAAAATTTAATTTCTGTGATGGACGGTAAAGAACCGAATTCACTATATGATGGATATGGATCTTGCCCGCTTACAGTCACGAAAGGTAAGATCATTCTGGCCGAATTTGGTTATGGCGGTAAAATCATGCCGACATTCCCGAGTTGGGTGAATAACACATTTAAAGCAACCAGACGGGCATGGGTGTTAAAGGCAGATATCCCGCCGCATGTATATTGGAATTATATGCTTAAAGGTAATGAGGTTTTTGCAGGGTCAAAGAAAAAAGAAGAAGAGCAGCACTAAGTATACTTCATTAGAAAGATGTTAAAATAGAAAAGGCCCCATTACATAATGGGGCCTTTTCTTCGAAAATTATTTTTGTTTTAGAGCGCGTCTATGGCTGTTTTCATTGCATTTAAGGCACCATGTAACTTAGCGTGAGTTGTTCCAAGGTTCATACGCATGTAACCAACGCCATTTTTACCATAGTTTTCACCAGGATTGACGTTTACGCCTGCTTTTTCAATAAAGAACGCTTTAAGCAAATCACCAACTCTTTGTCCTTCTTCTGCACCGCCAAGTTTTTTGGCAACTGCGGAACAGTCAAGCCATGCAAGATAAGTACCTTCATGAACTTTATATTTCACGTCTTTCATATTCTCAGCACAGAATTTTTCAAGGAAATGTGAATTGCCGTCAATATAACTACGCATATCATCCATATATTGTGCACCATGCTTATAAGCAGCATTGGCAGCAATTGTTCCCATAGTGTGGAGCAGGCCGCGTTGATGGCCTTCTGATTTAACTTTATCCATATATTCTGTGTTATCAGTAAACATATAGCCAGTTCTATGAGCTGCCAGATTAAATGATTTGCTGGTAGATTTAAGCGTGAAGCTATTCATGGCATATTCTTCACCAAGTGAAGCATATGGAATATATTTTGAATGTTTATTGACAAAATCACAATGAATTTCGTCGGCAACAACAAGAACACCTCTGCTATTACAAATATCACCCATTTTTTTCATTTCATCAGCGGTCCAGCAATTACCCGTTGGGTTTTGTGGATTACAAAGAAGAAAAACTTTAATATCATCGGCATCAATTTGTTCAGCCATAAGGTCATAATCAACTTCATAACGGCCATCGACAAGCTTAAGTGGGTTTTCAACTTCCATAAACTGTGCAGAATGAATGACGGAGAAGAAACCACTATATCCTGGTGTATGTATAAGGACCTTGGCACCACCCGGATTAAAAGACCTTAGTATGCTAAGAACGCCATCAAGAACACCGATACAGTTAACAATATTTCCTTTTGGAACACCTTGGTCATAACGTGTTTTATTCCATGCGACGATATTATCAAGATAGTCGGCTGGTGGACCTTCATAGCCCCAGTTTTGATGATTAAGACGTTTTTGAAGCGCTTCTGTAATATGCGGAAGCGTTCTAAAATCCATATCGGCAACACCCATAGGGAATTTTACGTCATGAGGACGGTTTGCTTTACGAATACCGTCCCATTTGGCATCGCCGGAACCAATTCTATTAAAGTCTTCGTTTAGATCATAAGCCACGGACATAGACGTATGTCCCATGCCCTTAGCCGATGCGCTGAACGGTATGGCAACGCCACTGCCGATTGCACTGCCTAGCAAGGCTGTTGCCCCAGCACTTTTCATAAAAAAGCGGCGATTAAGTTTAGATTTTTCAGTCATTTTTTACTCCCAAATTGTTATATTATTGCAAATAATAAACACTATTATGTTATGGGTGTCAATGAGGGCTATTTCTAAGAAAGGTAAAATAGAATAAGATTTTTCTATGAAGGATGGCAACGGAGTATTATATAAGTATGCATAATTAATTAATTCTATCATCAGGTCGTTTCAGAATGCATAATAACAAAATGGATAATAGTATATCTGAAAAGAAACAACGGGATAGACCGGATAATCGCAAACGTAATAATGCAAAAAGAAACCGTAAAAGCAATTATAAGCAGGGCCATGTTTATGGTGTTGTTGATCTTGGAACTAATAATTGCCGTTTATTAGTCGCGGTTCCAAGTCCTGGGGGCTTTAAAGTTATCGATAGTTTTTCCCGTATCGTTAGATTAGGCGAGGGATTAAAAGAAAATAAACGAATTTCCGATCAAGCAACCGAGCGTACGGTTGCTGCATTAAAAATATGTATGGATAAAATGCGCCGCCGGGGTGTTACACGCATGTGGAATGTTGCGACCCAAGCATGCCGTGAAGCGGAAAATGGTGACGAGTTCGTTAATATTATTGAAGAACAAGCAAAAATTAAACTTAATATCATTGATCCACGAGAAGAAGCACGACTTGCTGTTATGGGTTGTAAAGAATTGCTTGATACCAAATATAATCGTGGAGTAATTTTTGATATTGGTGGCGGAAGCACGGAAATAATCTGGATAGAATTTAACGAAAAACGCACCCCGGAAATTATCGACTGGATATCAATACCGCTTGGTGTTGTAAATCTTTCCGAAGAATATGGCACTAAAGAAGCTCTAGCTGACAAACATTACGAAGAGATGAAAGAACGGGTTAAAGAACATATTGTACCGTTTGAACAAAAACACAATAT
>JAESUD010000072.1 GCA_016763335.1 Emcibacteraceae bacterium
ACCGGCTTTTACAGATATTTTAGAAACAATTCCGTCCTGTTCAGCACAAAGAATATTTTCCATCTTCATGGCCTCTATTACACATAACTTTTGCCCTGCTTTAACCTCATCACCCTCGGCTACATCAATAGAAACCATAAGTCCTGGCATAGGGCATTGCAGATATTTTGACATATCAGCAGGCACTTTTTCGGGCATAAGGGCCGCTAATGCCATTTCCCGTTCACTTCTAACGTGAATAATTTCGCTCGCCCCATCATATGTCAACCTATAACCATCTGGAAGATAGTCAATTTCAACACTCAGTTTATCATCGTTAACCAAAGCAGAGAAAACAGGGCTTCCCGGCGCCCATAATGTTTCAATATTATAAACCACACCACCCGTAATGACGTTACATCCTTCATGGGTCATTAAAAAATTAGCCGACTGAACTTCACCGTCAATTTGAACCTGCCATGTTTCCGTAAACGCACTGGTTTCTTCATTCATTTTTCCGCTAATGGTCGATTGACGTCCAATTTCACATGAATGTACGGTTGTTGGGATGGCAATCATGATATTCCATGCCTCTAGGCTTAACGTGCCACCATTAAAGCCGTCTTTATATTCTTCTTCAATAAATTTTGTCGATGTATCACCGCTTTTAAAACGCGGCGATTTTAACACATCCGATAAAAAGGAAATATTATGACCAACACCGCGTATATAATATTCATCAAGGGCGATGCGTAATTTATTTATCGCCTCTTCACGATTTTCACCGTAAGCAATAACCTTTGAAATCATCGGATCATAATAAATACTGATCTCGCTTCCTTCATAAACACCACTATCAATACGAATATCATCGTCACCTTGCGGTAAAATATAATCCGTAATGCGCCCTGTCGATGGCAGGAAGCCCCGTAACGGGTCTTCCGCATATACTCTCGCCTCAACGGCCCACCCCTCCACTCTTGCCTCATCCTGAGCGATATTAAGCTTCTCACCGGCGGCGCTACGGATCATTTGCTCAACCAAATCAGTGCCTGTGACCAACTCAGTGACCGGATGTTCCACCTGAAGCCTAGTATTCATTTCTAGGAAATAAAAATTCTGGTCCTTATCAACGATAAATTCCACTGTCCCCGCTGAACTATAGTCCACCGCATTTGCAAGTGTAATTGACTGCGCGCCCATTGCCGCGCGTGTTTCGGTGGTTAGAAAAGAGCTCGGTGCTTCTTCAATCACTTTTTGATGGCGGCGCTGAATGGAACATTCCCGCTCGCCGAGATATATCACATTACCATGTTTGTCACCGAGCACCTGAATTTCAATATGGCGCGGATTTTCAATAAATTTTTCAGCAAACACTCTATCATCGCCAAAACTTGACTTGGCCTCATTAACCGCAGAATTAAATCCTTCAAAGGCTTCTTCGTCATTATAAACCACGCGCATGCCTTTGCCGCCACCGCCGGCCGATGCTTTGAGCATAACCGGATAACCAATATCCTTGGCGATCTTCACCGCTTCATCCGCATCCTTAATTACATTAAGATTACCGGGAATAGTATTTACCCCAATTTCTTCTGCAAGTTTCTTAGACGATATTTTATCACCCATAACCCCGATGGCATTAACGCCGGGGCCAATAAAGGCAATGCCTTCTTCTTCAAGTGCGCGGCAAAAATCAGCATTTTCTGACAAAAACCCATATCCCGGGTGTATGGCATCAGCACCAGTTTGCTTAGCTGCTGCAATTATTTTTTCAGCAACCAGATAGCTTTCTGACGCGGGGGCATTTCCAATATGAACTTTTTCACTGGCCATCCTGACATGTAGCGCGTCCGCATCGACATCAGAATAAACCGCAACAGTCGCTATACCCATTTTATGAGCCGTTTTTATAACCCGGCAGGCGATCTCGCCGCGGTTTGCAATAAGTATTTTTTTAAACATTGTGCGCTCCTAAAGCGGAATATTATCGTGTTTTTTCCAAGGGTTCTTAATGTTTTTATTTTTTAACATTCTAAGCCCTCGGCTAATCCTGCGCCTTGTTGCGTGGGGCATGATGACATCGTCGATATATCCCCGGCGCGCCGCCACAAACGGGTTGGCGAATTTATCAGAATATTCTTGTGTCTTCTCGGCGAGCTTGTCCGGGTCTTTGGCTTCTTCGCGAAAAATAATTTTCACGGCTCCCTCGGCACCCATCACGGCGATTTCCGCCGTTGGCCAAGCGTAATTCAAATCACCTCTTAAATGTTTAGAGGCCATCACATCATAGGCACCGCCATATGCTTTTCTGGTAATCACGGTAATTTTCGGCACTGTTGCCTCGCCGTAAGCAAATAAAAGTTTTGCCCCGTGTTTAATAACCCCGCCATATTCCTGCACCGTACCCGGTAAAAATCCCGGCACATCAACAAATGTAATGATCGGAATCTCAAAACAATCGCAAAACCGCACAAACCGCGCGGCTTTTCTCGAAGCATCAATATCAAGGCATCCGGCAAGAACCATTGGTTGATTGGCAACCAGCCCGACGGTTGAACCTTCAATTCTGGCAAATCCGGTAATAATATTTTTAGCAAAACTTGGCTGAATTTCAAAAAAATCACCCTCATCAACCGTTTTGCGGATTAATTCATGCATATCATAAGGTTGATTGGGATTCTTTGGCACCAAAGTATCAAGCGATGGCTCTTCACGGTTATGCTGGTCAAACGTCTGTCTTATTGGTGGTTTTTCTTTATTATTAAGCGGTAAGAAATCTATCAATCTTCTGGTTTGTTTTATCGCTTCCAGATCATTTTCATAGGCATTATCGGCAACGCCTGATTTCACAGTATGTGTTGTCGCACCACCTAACTCTTCCTGTGTCACTGTTTCATTGGTCACGGTTTTAACGACGTCCGGTCCAGTGACAAACATATAGGAACTATCACGAACCATAAATATAAAATCAGTAATAGCCGGTGAATATACGGCACCGCCAGCGCAGGGTCCCATTATCAGCGATATTTGCGGAATGACACCGGAAGCAAGAATATTCTGCTGAAACACTTCCGCATATCCGGCTAGAGCGGCCACCCCTTCCTGAATACGCGCACCACCGGAATCATTAATGCCGATAACCGGCGCACCGGATTTCATCGCCATTTCCATTAATTTGCATATTTTTTCAGCGTGGGTTTCAGAGAGTGACCCACCAAAGACGGTAAAATCCTGACTATAAACAAATATCAGACGCCCGTTGACTGTACCAGAACCTATAACAACGCCATCACCAGCAATTTTCTGGTTTTCCATTCCAAAGTCAATGGAACGGTGTTCTTTGAACATGTCATATTCTTCAAAACTGTTCTCATCAACCAAGAGCTCAATACGTTCCCTTGCCGTGAGTTTACCTTTGGCGTGCTGTGCTTTTATGCGTTTTTCACCGCCGCCTTGCCGCGCAGATTCGCGTCTTTCTTCCAGCTTATCTAGAATATCCTGCATTTATGCTCTCCCGATATTTATGTTACTCATTAGTAACATAATTTCATACATACCATCAACCTATTTCTTCAAGCCGTTTTAATGTCTAGCAAAATGTCAAAAAGATTGCGGCATTTTTAAGTTCAGACTTGAGGCCTTCGCGCCTATCTTCAGCTTCATAATCACTGCCCCACTGCGAAATCTGGAAATTTTCATCCAGATGCCCGGCCTCCCATGCTTGCTCAATTGTTAAATGCCCTTGGAAAACCCCAAGACCTATTGTCACCGACCCTGTGACCGTTACCATGCCATAAAACGCCGTCAGAGCGAAACTTTCAATATTTTCAATCAGTGCGCGGATTTTTAATAATGCCTCCGCATCCTGTTCAACAAAAACAATGCCTGTGGTTTGCTCTAATGCGACACCATGCGTGTCTTTCATCCATTGCAGTAACGGATTCCATGATTTATTTTGTAACGTCATCAGTGCTTCTGGTTGGTCAGCCCGGTAGCAAATCTGATCAGAGCCGGCAAACCCCACCAATTCATCAATGAGCGTATCGCGGCGGCTCCCCACCCGGTCTATGGCCGTATTCATTAATTTTGTAATGGGCATTGACCATGGTTTAACTTCATCTTTCTGGTCATTCCACTCAGTACTGACGGCCTCTGCCATTTCTCTGGTTGGCATCAGGCATGGCCTTTTTTCCGGTGTTTTAATTTTTTTACCGTCGAGCAATACGGAAAACTTACCGTCCTCTTCGCTAACAGTGACCAGTTTATAAAAGCGTTTCATTTAATCTTTCACCAATTCAATAAATTCCGAGATATGGTTGATAATATGATCGGCCCCAGAACTTTCCAGTTCGTGCCGTTCATGATAACCCCATGTTACACCGACGGATTTAACCCCCGCATGACCCGCCATCAACATATCATAGGTGGTATCGCCAATCATAAACGCATTTTCGCGTTTGACACCCGTATCCGAAAGCGCCACATCGATCATTGCCGGGTCTGGTTTGCCCGGGCCATCATCGGCTGTATTCAGGGTAACAAAATATTTCTCTAGGTTATGATTTTTAAGAGTGCTTTTAAGCCCTCTTGTCGATTTTCCCGTCGCGACACCAAGAAGAACACCCATATCATTCAGTGTTAAAATAGCATCTTCTATTCCATCATATAAAGGTTCGTGGTAATCGCCCAATGTTCTTAAATATTGAAAATATTCAATGAATTCCTTATGAAGCAAGCTATGATCATTTTCCGTTACATGCGGATACACTTTTTCAATAGCTTCTAATAATGACAGCCCGACAATACGCCTGACCGCTTCATCACCCGGATAGGGAATATTGCACTTCTCGCTGGCATTTTTCATAGAACTAATGATCATATGCTGGCCATCAACAAGCGTGCCATCACAATCAAATATCGCCAGCTTAAGCTCATTAGACATTATCGACATCCTCGAACGGATTACTATCATCGTCATGATCAAAACCAAACAAATCCCAAGTTTCCATCATGTGTGACGGTAGTGGCGCCTTGATCGATAAGGTCCCGCCGTCAGGATGGTCAATTTCAATAGTTCTTGCATGAAGATGAAGTTTTTTACTTATGGGACCTTCAATAAAGGCTTCTTTTGCACCATATTTTCCGTCACCAACAATCGGCGTTCCAAGGACTATCGCATGAACTCTTAATTGGTGAGTACGTCCGGTTATAGGTCTAAACGCCATCCATGTGACAGTACCAGCGGCACTATCCATGACTTTAAAATCGGTTATGGCTCTCTTGCCATTATCAGAAACCGCCATGCGTTCACCGCGCGTACCCGGCTCCTTATCAAGCGGTGCCTGAACGGCTCCTTCCATCTGTCCCGGTTTTCCTTTAACCAAGGCCCAATATATTTTATTGGTCCGCCGGTTTCTGAAACTTTCCGTTAATTTTTTTGCCGCTGCTGCGCTACGGGCAATAACAAGGACACCACTGGTATCTTTATCAAGACGGTGAACAAGCTTTGGTTTATCGGGTTTATCGCCCTGCAATGCTTCAAGCATCCCATCAACATGACGCGGGGTGTTTGTTCCACCCTGCACCGCAAGACCGGGCAATTTATTAAGCACAATGACGCTATCATCCTGATAGATCACCATTTCACGTATAAGCGCTTCATCTTGCGGGGAAATTCTTTTAAGCACCTTTGGCCTATCGCTTAATGACCGCTCATCCTTACCGAGCGGCGGCAGTCTAATTTCCATTCCGCCTTCAAGACGAAAACTTGCCTTCACCCGCTTACCATTAACCCGCACATCGCCTTTACGAAGGATTTTTGATAACCGTCCGTAACTCAGGCCCGGAAAATGGACTTTAAACCATTTATCGACGCGCCATTCGCTTTCGTTATCTTTAACATATTCTCTTGTAACACCTGACATTGAAAGTCCTTAAATTAAAGCACGGCCAGCATATATGCCGGCAAAAAGTGCAACCAGTCCAACAAACATTGAACCGCATGCATAGAGTGCTGCCGTTCCTATCTGATTTTTTTCAAGCATAAGTCCCACTTCAAGTGACAATGCCGAAAAAGTAGTGAAGCCGCCAAGAAGACCGATGATTATAAATCCCTGCCATTCATGAGAGAGGCTAAAACGAAGAGCGAGAAGCTCAACCATCAATCCAATGATAAATGACCCTAAAATATTTACCGTTAATGTACCCCACGGAAAACCCGGCCCCATTATGTTAAACATCAGCCTGCCCACAAGGAAACGACCTGTTGCACCAATCGCGCCACCAGCCGCAACTGCAAATATCATATTCATAAGATCACTCCCACTATAAATTCATATGTTGTGTTTTATAGATATACCTGAAATACTCAAACATTAATATTTTTTACCGCTAATTGCTTAAGGATAGTAATGTTTCCATTATCAATTTTTCTAAATAAATTAATTAAAGTTGGCACTTTAAACATCATTGATTCTAAAGGAGTGAAGCATCAGTTTTTCGGCACAAAAGAACCGGAAATTACGGTCCGCTTTCATGATAGATTTCTTATGTGGAAAATCTTCCTTAAACCTGAATTAATAACAGGTGAAGCCTACACAGATGGCAGTTTAACCATTGAACCACCCCATAATATATTCGATTTACTTGACCTTTTTACCAAAAACATGGAATGGCGTCCTGATAACCCATTTCATCTCATGGGTAGCGACCCCATTAGCCGTTTCAAAGGATGGCTGAGACAAATTAATAAAGCCAGTACATCTAAACAAAATGTCGCCCATCATTATGACCTTTCGGATGACCTTTATGACTTATTCCTAGATCCAAGCCGGCAATACTCATCTGCTTATTTTTTATCACCAACTGATACTCTTGAACAAGCCCAAACAAATAAAATGAATTTAATTGCCAAAAAATTACTTCTTAAACCCGATCATAAAATACTCGATATCGGTTGTGGTTGGGGCGGACTTAGTATGCATTTAAACAAAGCATCCGGTGCAAACGTCACCGGCGTCACCCTTAGTGAGGAACAATTAAAAGTCGCTCAAAAAACATCACAGCACAATGAAAAAGTTAATTTTCAATTGCGCGATTACCGTCATGTTACAGAAAAATATGACCGGGTTGTTTCTGTCGGTATGTTTGAACATGTCGGCCGCAAACAATATCAGACATTTTTTGATAAAGTTTATGACTGCCTTAATGATGATGGTGTCGCCCTTATCCATACAATTGGTCGTGCTGATGGCCCCGGGGAAACAGACCCGTGGACAAGGAAATATATATTCCCGGGCGGGTATGCCCCGGCATTATCGGAAATAGTACCGATCATTGAAAAAAGTGGCCTTTATATAACGGATATGGAAGTACTACGATTACATTATGCCATGACCATATGTGAATGGCGAAAACGTGTTGAAAAAAATAAAGATAAAATCATTAATCTTTATGATGAAGAGTTCTTGCGCATGTGGGAATTTTACTTAGCCAGCGCAGAATGTGCATTTAGGCATTTAGGCCACGTCGTTTTTCAAATACAACTCTCAAAACGTCAGGATAATACACCGCTTGACCGGCAGTATTTAGCCAATTAACGCGCGTTGTCTCGCAATTTATTCCAATATTCAAGGCGCTTGTTTATCTCTCTCTCGAAGCCTCTATTGACGGGTTTGTAATATTGTTCACGGCTTAAATCGTCGGGAAAATAATTCTGTCCTGAAAAACCATCTTTTGCATCGTGATCATATTGATAGTCTTTACCGTAGCCCATATCTTTCATCATTTTTGTCGGGGCATTTAAAATATGCATGGGCGGGCTAACCGACCCTGTTTCTTTCGCCCTTCGAAGTGCTGCTTTACCAGCCATATAAACAGCGTTTGATTTTGGCGCCGTCCCTAAATAAACAACCGCTTGAACGATTGCCAGATCACCTTCTGGCGAGCCAAGGAATTCATAGGCGTCCTTAGCAGCATTAGCCTGAATAATAGCCTGCGGATCAGCAAGGCCGATATCTTCCACTGCGAACCGCACAAGACGGCGTAATATATATAACGGATCTTCACCGCTGGCCAACATTCGGGCTGTCCAATATAATGCCGCATCCGTATCCGAGCCGCGCAATGATTTATGCAGAGCCGAAATTAAATTAAAATGTTCATCACCGCTTTTATCATATACAGGTGCGCGTTTTTGCAGTATCTGAACCAAACCGCTAGCATCCAGATCATCATCAATTTGAATGCCTAACAAAATTTCCGCCAAATTTAAAAGATATCGGCCATCACCATCCGCCATATTATAAAGCAAAATACGGGCTTCGGCGCTCAAAGGAAGTTTTTTATCTTCCAACGTTTCCGCACGTACGAGCAATTCTTCCATCGCATTATCATCAAGACGGTTTAATTTTAACACCTGCATCCGCGAAAGAAGTGCGGCATTGAGCTCAAAAGATGGATTTTCCGTTGTCGCACCAACCAGAACGATTGTCCCGTCCTCAACATAGGGAAGAAAGCCATCTTGCTGCGAACGATTAAACCGGTGTATCTCATCAACAAAAAGCAGAGTGCCTTTTCCCGTGCGGCGTCTTTCCTTTGCAGCATCAAAACATTTTCGTAAATCAGCAACACCGGAAAACACAGCCGATATTTGTTCAAAATAAAGATCAATATCCTCAGCAAGCAACCTTGCCGTGGTGGTTTTTCCTGTGCCGGGCGGTCCCCAGAAAATCAGTGATGACAAATGGTTAGCTTTTAACATCCGGCCCAGCGTGCCTTCCGGTCCTGTTAAATGTTCTTGTCCGACAACATCGCAGAGTTTCTGTGGCCGCAGTCTGTCCGCTAGTGGCCTTGGTGCCCCATCTTCTAAACCTGCACTGGCGAAAAGATCACTCATTGACAGCGATAACTCCCTCTACCGCGAGCCACACATTCGATTAAACGGCCGGAACGACGCACAGCAAAAGAAACATCATTGCCCGTATCATCAAGTATACCTTCAAGGTCTGCGACTGTATCAATGTCTCTATCATCAATATTATCGAATATATCACCGGTACGTAGTACATTTAACCTGCGTACAGGGCTTGATCGGTCAATATCCAGTATGATGACGCCTTTTTCAAAAATACTTAAGCCTAATTCTTCTGAAAATGCCGGTGATAAATTCCCAACTTCAATATTTTCAAAAATATTGTCGCCTTCAATTATTGTGATATTTCTTAACGGTGTTTCCGGCACAATTTCAAGTTCTATAGTAACTTTTTTTCGGACGTCGCCGCTCGAAACATCTAAGGTTGTCTCGCCGCCAACTTTCCCAAGACCTATAAAATATCTTAAACCCTGAGTATCAAAAATTTCTTCACCGTCAATGGCCAGAATAACATCCCCCGGTTCAAGCCCCCCTCTATCTGCGGGACTATCCGGGAAAACATTGTCCACAAGCACACCACCAGGTCTATCAAACCCAAGACTTTCAGCAATTTCAGATGAAACTGCCTGACCGGTAGCACCAAACCAAGGGCGCACAATTTTACCGTCCTTAAGAGCTGCCGTCAGCACAAAATCAACCATCTTAACCGGAATGGCAAAACCGATGCCATTTGATCCGCCACTACGGGAATAAATCGAGGTATTAATACCAACCAGTTTACCGTCCATTCCAACTAAAGCACCGCCACTATTACCCGGATTAACGGCTGCATCAGTTTGAATGAAAAATTGATAGTCATCATCACCAACCTGCGTTCGCGCCAATGCTGAAATAATACCACTTGTGACCGATTGGCCAACCCCAAACGGATTGCCAATTGCGAGGACTATATCCCCGACTTCAACATTTTCATTGTCACTAAATTCCAATGTTTTTAGCGGCTCACCTGTCGGCTTAATGCGCAAAATAGCCAGATCACTACTTTTATCCAGTAAAACAACTTCCGCTTCAAATTCACGTCGATCAGAAAGGGATACAGTAATTTCATCGGCCCCATCAATAACGTGATGATTGGTGACGATAATACCTTCCTGCCTTACAATGACACCAGAACCAAGAGAGCGTTCGATACGTTCACGCGGTGCTGAGGAGCCGCCAAAAAAACGACTAAAAAATGGATCATTTAAAAAAGGCGATATACGTGTTCTAACTACTCTTTTTGTATAAATATTAACCACAGCGGGGGCCGCTTCTCGCACAATCGGTGCATAAGAAAGCTTTACCTCCAGGTCAGAAATTGGTACGCGTTTATTATTTTGCGCAACCGAATTTGACTGCATGGTGATGTTCATTAAAACCGTCACCAAAACCAATAGCGATATCAGGCCCAATCCGTATTTCAATATTTTTTTCATAATCATTCCAATAAATAATTAATCTCAACAATTATTAATAAATATAATACGTGGCAGAATTAAGTATCCTGTTATATGAACTGCCGATTTAAAATTTATATTATTTTGCCAATGATCTGCCAGCGGAACCAAGGTCTTCAAATGCTTCATCAAGGCGAGCAATGAATGAAAGTTCGCCGGCACGAAGCCATTTACGCGGATCATAAAATTTCTTTTGCGGCGTGCCGTCATCCGGATCAATTTGATACTTAAAGGCTTGCGCGTGCTCTTCAACATATTTACCAACGCCATTTGCAAACGCAAACTGCGTATCCGTGTCAATATTCATTTTAAACACACCATATGAAATAGCCTCGGAAATTTTACTTTTTTCTGAACCAGAACCACCATGAAACACCAAATTTAGCGGGTTATTTGCTGTATTATGAGTTTGGTTAACAAGTGCCTGACTATTCTTTAGAATTTCAGGACGAAGTTGAACATTACCGGGTTTATAAACCCCGTGAACATTACCAAATGATGCTGCTACAGAAAAGTGACCTATTGGTGTAAGAAGGTCATAAGCTTTAAGCACATCTTCTGGCTGGGTATATAAATGCGAGCTATCCGCACCTTCTTCAAGGTCATGTCCAACACCATCTTCTTCGCCGCCAGTAATGCCGAGCTCTATTTCAAGGCTCATTTCCATTTTGGCCATACGTTCAAGCATACGGGCACATTCGTTAAGGTTATCATCAATATCTTCTTCAGACAGATCAAGCATGTGAGAGCTATAAAGTGCTTTACCGTTTTCTTTATAATAAGCTTCCGAATGATCAACCAAGGCATCGATCCACGGCACAAGTTTTCTATTGGCATGATCCGTATGAAGTACAGCGCAAATTCCGTAATGTTCGGCCAGCAAATGAACATGCTGTGCCGCAGATACCGCACCGAGCACTTTTGCCTTAAACGCATCTTCCATTCCGGCGCCGGCATAAAACTGAGTGCCGCCATTGGAAAACTGGATAATAACATCACTGTTATTTTTAGCCGCAGCTTCCATCACCGCATTGACACTATCCGTTCCCACACAGTTCACAGCCGCAAGCGCATATCCGCCGTCCTTACATGCATTAACAAGCTCAATATAATCTTCGCCGCATACCACGCCCGGTTTAAGTGCCATTTTATTTTCCTTCTGAAATTGATCTATTTTTATTGATAATTATTTATAGAATTATATGGATGTTGCCGCAAGGATTAGCGACAAATTACATAAAACATTCACATAAAAAAAGCAGCCCATGAGGACTGCTTTTCTTAATTCGTTATAAACACAAGCTTGTTACGCTACAGCTTCTACTTCTTCTTCAATCTCGGCGAAGTTCGGACCACTGTCTAGGCCTTTTGCACTTTCGTCGCGGTCAACAAGTTCAATAACCGCAACCGGTGCAGCGTCACCATGACGAAAACCAGCTTTAAGAACACGGATGTAACCACCACTGCGTTCTTTATAACGTTCAGCAAGGACGTCGAACAATTTTTTCACGACTTCCTTATCAGACGCAGGAAGTTTTGAAATTGCCTGACGGCGTGCGTGTAGTGAACCGCGTTTTCCGAGAGTAATTAAACGTTCGACGATAGGACGAAGTTCTTTTGCTTTTGGAAGCGTTGTAATAATTTGTTCATGCTTCAATAATGCTGAAGCCATGTTTGAGAACATCGCTTTGCGATGACTACTTGTTTTGTTAAGCTTACGCCCAGCTTTGCGATGGCGCATGGTCTTTACTCCTTGAGGGGGTATCCGTTATCGGACCCGATCCCATTAATTAAATTCTTGTTCTAACTTCTTTACAAGCTCTTCAATATTCTCTGGTGGCCATCCTGGATTTTCCATACCAAGACGAAGCCCCATTGAGGAAAGAACTTCTTTAATTTCATTCAGTGATTTACGACCAAAGTTTGGTGTACGAAGCATTTCTGCCTCTGTCTTACGAACTAAATCACCGATATAAACAATATTGTCATTCTTCAGACAGTTTGCTGAACGAACGCTAAGTTCAAGCTCATCAACACGGCGAAGAAGGTTACGGTTAAATTCAGGCTCATCTGATTCTTTATCAGCAGCCAAATCTTCAGGCTCTTCAAAGTTGATAAACGTTTGTAGTTGATCCTGTAAAATACGTGCAGAAAATGCGATAGCATCTTCCGGTGTCACAGTACCGTCAGTTTCAATATCCATAGTGAGTTTATCATAATCGAGAATTTGACCTTCACGAGTGTTATCCACTTTATAGCTAACACGCGTTACCGGGCTAAACAGACTATCAACAGGAATAAGACCAATTGGTGCATCGTCAGCGCGGTTTTTAACGGCGGCAACATAGCCCTTACCCGTATCAACGGTAAGTTCCATACGCAGATCAGCACCATCATCAAGGTTACAGATCACAAGACCAGGATTATGAATATTAACACCTGTTATTTCTTCAATCTGAGCGGCGGTTACTTCACCGGGGCCAGTAGCATGTAGCGCAAGGCGACGTGGTCCTTCAATTTCACCTTCAATACTAACAGCAAGCTTTTTGATGTTAAGGATAATATCCGTTACATCTTCGCGTACGCCAGTGATTGATGAAAATTCATGAAGCACATTATCAATTTGCACTGAAGTTACAGCAGCACCTTGTAGTGATGAAAGCAAAACACGACGTAGTGCATTACCAAGGGTCATACCAAATCCGCGTTCAAGCGGTTCAGCAACAACTCTTGCTTTTCTACGTTCAGAACCCTTTTGAGTAATTTCAAGGGTTGTTGGTTTTATTAGCTCTTGCCAATTTGTTTGGATCACGGTTAAATCCTTATCTATATAGGTCAGGCTTAAAATAAATAACGCATCCATCCCGTAAGATGGAATACGTTACAATTATTTATACTCTACGGCGTTTCGGCGCACGACATCCATTATGTGGGATAGGCGTAACATCACGAATCGATGTAATAGTAATTCCAAGTGCCATTAATGCACGCAAAGCTGATTCGCGACCAGAACCTGGTCCCTTCACTTCAACTTCAAGTGTTTTAATGCCATGTTCCATTGCTTTCTTACCAGCATCTTCACCAGCCATCTGTGCAGCATATGGTGTTGATTTACGTGAACCTTTAAAGCCCACTGCGCCAGCCGTTGACCAGGCAATAGTATTTCCCTGAACATCAGCAATAGTAATAATAGTATTGTTAAATGTGCTATTCACATGCGCAACACCGTTTGTAATGTTTTTGCGTTCTTTACGCTTAACTTTTTTCTCAATAGCCATCGTTCAACCCTTATCCTTTCTTACCAGCAATGGCAACGCGCTTACCCTTACGGGTACGTGCATTAGTGCTGGTACGTTGACCACGAACTGGTAGTCTCTTACGATGGCGTAAGCCACGGTATGTACCAAGGTCAAGTAAACGTTTGATGTTCATAGCAACATCACGACGGCGGTCACCTTCAACCATGTAATCAGCATCTATAGTTTCACGGATTTTAATCACTTCCGCATCACTAAGTTCGCTTACACGTTTCTCAGGTGTAATGCCATTTTTTTCACAAATATCTTTCGCAGATGTAAGCCCAATCCCATGGATATAGGTTAATGCGATTTGCACCCTTTTAGCGGTGGGTATATTAACGCCAGAAATACGCGCCACGATCGTTTCTCCCGATCTAAAAATTCAAACTGTTTAGCAAAATCCATCATGCAAAGAAGCATGACATGAAGTTGCGCGATTATAGGTATTAAGAACACTTAGTCAACCTCTGAAGAAAAGCTTTTTAAAAAAACTTTTTTTCATAGATACAAGGCTTATGCTAACGCACCTAATACATCTTTTATTTGGGCACTGACATCATCGATATCAGCCATCCCATCTATCATTTTCAAGATACCCTTTGCTTCATAATAAGGAAGTAAAGGTGCAGTTTGAGCATGATAGGATTCCAGACGTGATGACACGGTTTCCCGATTATCATCTGCCCGGCGTTTGAAATTCGTAGACCCACAGTTGTCGCAGACGCCATCAACTTTGGGCTTAAGGTTCTCATCATGATATCCCTGATTACAATTGCCGCAATTATAGCGGCCAATAATCCGGTTCACGAGCGCTCCATCATCTACCTTCATTTCGATAACGACATCGAGTTTTAAAGATTTATGATCAAGCATATTATCTAAGGCTTCCGCCTGTGCAACGGTCCGTGGGAAGCCATCAAGCAGGAAACCTTCCCTGCAATCATCTTCTTCAATACGGTCCGCGATAATTCCTACAACGATTTCATCGGTCACGAGCTTGCCCGCTTCCATGAAATCTTTGGCTTGTTTGCCAACTTCAGTACCTGCTGCCACGGCTGCCCTGAGCATATCTCCTGTAGAGAGTTGCACGAGGCCTTGAGCGGCTTCAATTTTTTGGGCTTGTGTCCCTTTTCCCGCCCCTGGCGGTCCAAGTAAAATGATAATCATCTACGACGCCTCTTGCCACCACGAAGTTTTGATTTTTTCATCAGACCTTCATATTGATGAGCCATCAAATGACTATGTATTTGACCAACAGTATCCATGGTTACATTGACAACGATCAAAAGTGATGTACCGCCAAAATAAAATGGTATCGCATATTGCGCTCTCAGAATTTCAGGAAGTAAGCAGATAGCGCAAAGATAAATAGCACCAACAACCGTTAACCGAGTGAGAACATAATCAAGATATTTAGCTGTATTTTTACCAGGGCGAATTCCCGGAATAAACCCACCATATTTCTTGAGATTATCAGCCGTTTCTTCAGGGTTAAAAACAAGTGCCGTATATAAGAAACAGAAAAATACAATGCCAGCAACGTAGAATAATAAGTAAAGTGGCTGTCCCGGGCCGAGAAGCGCAGTAGCCGTAGTAACCCATTCAGGGCTATCAGCAGATGCAAATCCAGCAAGAGACATAGGCATCATAAGAAGTGATGATGCAAAAATCGGTGGGATCTCACCAGCTGTATTAAGCTTAAGCGGCATATGCGATTGCTCACCCTGGCTCATACCATTGGCTTGTTGTCTTTTTGGATATTGAATAAGAACCCGGCGCTGAGCCCGTTCAAAAAATACGATAGTCGCAATAACACCAACAACCATCACAAGTAATGCAATGATAACAAGCGGTCCACCCAAAGTACCTTTAGAACTCATATCGAGCGTACTGGCTATTGCAACAGGCAATTGGGCAACAATTCCGGCGAAGATAATAAGTGAGATGCCGTTACCGACACCACGCGCTGTAATTTGTTCCCCTAACCAAACAAGGAACATTGTACCGCCGACCAGTGTAATCACAGTGGTCATACGGAAGAACATTCCCGGATCAAGAGCAATATTCGACTCTAATCCGGTGGCTATTGCATAGGACTGGACGATACAGAGTATAACTGTTCCGTATCGTGTATATTGGTTAATCTTCCGGCGTCCTGCTTCACCTTCTTTTTTCAGCTCTTTCATTCTAGAGCTCATGGATGTCATGAGCTGCATAATGATTGAGGATGAAATATAAGGCATAATACCAAGAGCAATGATGCTCATCCGTTGAATGGCACCGCCATTAAACAAATCAAGCATCCCGAGAATGCCGCCTTGGTTTTGCGAAAACATACTCGCCAACGCAACAGGATCAATACCCGGTAATGGAAGATAAGTGGCAAGGCGATAAACCATAAGGGCAACCAGCGTAAACCATATGCGTTGCTTTAACTCGGTCGCTTTTGAAAAAGCGCTAAAATTTAAATTTCCCGCTAACTGTTCCGCTGCTGATGCCATGTTTTATTCCCTATGCCTTAATATCAATAACTATTATTTAAGATCAAGAAGCGGCAGTTTCAACCTTAGCAGGCACAGAAACTGAACCGCCGGCTTTTTCTACTGCTGCAATCGCCGCTGCGGAAGCACCGCTCACTTCGATATTCACTTTCGCTTTAATCTCACCTTTTGCAAGAAGACGAACGCCATCTTTAACGCGTGTAACCACACCAGATGCTTTAAGCACATCAATAGTAATCGGTTTTTTCGCATCAATTTTCTTGGCGTCGATCGCTTCTTGTAAACGGCCGATATTGACCGCAACAAAGGTTTTGGCATTAATATTATTAAAACCACGTTTTGGAAGACGCATGTGAATTGGCATTTGTCCGCCTTCGAAGCCTTTAATAGCGACACCAGAACGGGATTTCTGGCCTTTTACACCGCGACCGCCGGTTTTACCTTTTCCTGAACCAATACCACGACCAATACGTTTGCGGTTTTTAGTTGCGCCAGGATTATCTGCAAGTTCATTAAGTTTCATAATTACTCACCTTCAACTTTGACCATATGGGAAACCTTGCGGATCATCCCACGCACGGAAGGAGTATCTTCTAATTCGCGCGTCCGGTGCATTTTATTTAGACCAAGACCGATTAATGTCGCTCTTTGGTCTGCTTTACGACGGATCGGGCTACCGATTTGCGTCACTTTTAAAGTTTTTTTAGCCATTTAACTTACTCCGTAGCTTCGGCCGTAGTAGCTTTACGCTCACCACGACGGGAAACAATATCGCTCACTTTTTTACCGCGACGTGAGGCCACCATACGTGGTGAAACCTGCTTAGTCAGCGCATCAAATGTACCGCGAACCATGTTATAAGGGTTCGATGAACCAAGTGATTTTGTAACAACATCTTGTACACCAAGTGCTTCAAAAACTGCACGCATTGGACCACCAGCAATAATACCAGTACCCGGTTGTGCGCTACGAATAACAACTTTACCAGCACCATGACGTCCTTCGATATCATGATGAAGTGTGCGTCCCTCGCGAAGCGGAACACGTATCATGTTCTTTTTCGCAGCTTCCGTAGCTTTACGGATCGCCTCTGGAACTTCGCGTGCTTTACCTTTACCAAAACCAACGCGGCCTTTTTGATCACCAACAACAACTAGTGCTGCAAAACCAAAAC
>JAESUD010000073.1 GCA_016763335.1 Emcibacteraceae bacterium
GGGGATGTATGCCGATCGAGGCCTGCACGAAAATGCTTTTAGACGGAAAGGAAGTTAGATAATGTATATTCTTCCGCTCATATTATTCAGCATCATTGCCATCTTAATCGTCATTGTACCCTATTTTAGAAGCCGGACTGACGAAGGACTATCTGCGCCGGACGTTGGTGTTTATAAAGCCCAGTTAAGCGAGTTAAAAAGCGAGCTTGACCGCGGTCTTATTAAGGAAGATGAGGCTAAAAGGTCACGGATAGAGATTGAACGCAGAATATTAAAGGCAGCGGATCAGCAATTGGTACAAGTAGAGCAAGAGAAGCCCAGTAATTTAATTGCCATCATGATGCTTGCTTTAATGTTATCCTCGACGGTTATTTATGCCATGCTCGGCACACCATCCATGCCTGATTATCCGAAACAATCAGCAGAAGAAATGATGGCAGGCAGCGAGCAAGCACAAGAATATCAGAAAACAAATGATCTAAAAACAGAGCTACTAACCCAGCTTGCAAAATATCTGCCTGATGCCCGGGGCTTGGCGTATTTATCCAGACTTGAAATGAATTTAGGTAATTTTCAAGCGGCTTCAGCCGCACTTTATCAAGCCCATAAACTGGCACCGGATAATTTTGAAATTCAGGTAATGTATGCAGAAAGTTTGATTGTTACAGCAGGTGAGCGGGTAACCCCCGCAGCATTGGTTATTTTAAATAAGGCGGCAGTCTTGGAACCAGATCATGCCGCGCCGAAATATTATCTTGCCCTTGCGGACTTTCAAGCGGGTGATGTTGAAATTGCTCATCAGGAATGGGTTATGATCAATAATGAACTAGAGGCTAGTAATCCCCTTAAGCCGCTTGTGGGTTATTGGATCGGTCAGGCGGAAAAGGAACTCGGCATGGCCAGTAACCTGCCGCAAATGAGGGCTCCGGCCATAACTTCAGAACAGGCAGAGACTATTCAGAGTATGGGCGCGGATGAAAGGCAGGAATTTATTTTCCAAATGGTTCAGCAACTCGCAGAAAAACAACAGCAAAATCCAAGCAATATTGAAGGTTGGCTGAGACTATCACAAGCCTATAAAACGCTTGGTCAAAATGACGAGGCAATTAAAGCCATGCAAAGTGCGGTAGAGAATGCCCCGGATGATCAAAAAGCGGTTTTACAAAAAGAAGTAGAAAAGTTAACGAATTTACGTTAGTATGCGACTCACAGCCGCAGAATAGTGGCGTTTTCAAAAAGGCAGAAAGTCCAATATTCATTACTCATAAGGGGTAATGGTTCGTTTTATTGGAATAATTTATATGAAAATTGGTTCACAGTCTCAGACGTTGGTCTCTCTACTTCCTTGCTTGATGCGTCAAAGCAGCAGCAAATTCAGCGTGAGGAACAGCAGGATAAGAAACCGGAAGACGCGCGCGATGGTCGCTTGGTCGCCCGTAAAAACCAGCGCGAAGAACTTATCCAGCAGAACCGTGAAGCCCTGAGTAAAATTCAGGATGATATCCGCCTTAAAAGTTTACAGCGTTTAAAAGAAGGTGATGATATCGAAGGCGATACATCAAAAGAAGTAAATTTAAACTTGCGCGAAAATTTTTCATCATCAAATAATTCAAGTGACCAGCCAGCGTTTAAGAAACTAGGTCAAATTGTTGATATTAGAGTTTAGTCTTCTTCGCCTTCTTCCTCAATTTGATATTTAAGAACAATCGGCATTTGCGCGATTGCGAATACGAAACTCATCGGCATAAATATCCAAATTTTTGCAGAAATCCAGTCGGCATTACTCAGATTGCGCCATAATACTTCGTTCAATATTGCACAAACAATGAAATAGAAGCCCCAATTTCGGCTCATTTTCATCCAGGCTATATCTTCAATCGGTGGAAATCCGGCTTCCATTAAATTTTTGATAAACGGTTTGCCAACGGCATAACCACCAAGCAAAGTAATAGCAAAAAACGTGTAAAGAATTATTGGTTTTATTTTGATGAAGATTTCACTGTCAAAATATATTGTTAAACCGCCAAATACTGAAACAAGACCTGCTGAAATCCAGAGCATCATGGTTATTTTTTTTAAGATAATTTTTGAACAAATCATTGATACGGCCATAGCGACTATAAATATCTTTGTCGCCGGTATGATACCACCCGCGCCATTTTCATCTGCATATTCACCGTTAGCATAGAAAAAGACAATAATTGGGCCTAGCTCAATAAGCATTTTGATGATTTGTTTCATTATGGGTTTTTCCTAACTTTACTTTACTTCAACACCCACCAGCATTTTTGAAAAATCACTGGCATTAAATGGTTGCAAGTCGTCAATTGTTTCGCCAACACCGATGGCGTGTATGGGCAATTTGAATTTTTCTGCGCAGGCCACAAGTACGCCGCCGCGCGCTGTACCGTCAAGCTTAGTCATGATCAGTCCGCTAATACCAGCCAATTCGAGAAATACTTCTGTTTGCAGCACGGCATTTTGCCCGGTTGTTGCGTCCAAAATCAGAATTGTATCATGTGGGGCTGTTTCATCAAATTTTTTGATAACTTTGATAATTTTCTTCAGCTCATCCATGAGATAACTTTTATTTTGCAGGCGTCCTGCGGTATCAATCAATAAAATGTCGGTATTGGTTTCGCGGGTTTTTTGAATGGCGTCATACGCAAGCCCTGCGGCGTCACAGCCTTCTTTACCGCTCACTACTGGAACATCATTGCGTTCGCCCCAAACTTGCAGCTGTTCGGTGGCGGCAGCGCGAAATGTATCACCAGCGGCGAGCATGACACTTTTACCATCATTCTTAAACTGTTTGGCCAATTTGCCGATCGTGGTCGTTTTTCCTGCGCCATTAACACCAACCATCAGGATTATGTGAGGAGTGTTTTCGCTATTAATAACGAGCGGCTGTGCCACATCATGCATGATATCGCCGATTTCCTCGGCGAGGGCTTGTTGTACTTCTTCGGCGCTGATTTGTTTATCAAATCTGTTTTTGGCCAATCGGTTACAAATACGTGCGCTTACTGCCACCCCGAGGTCGGACATGATAAGAAGGTCTTCAAGTTCTTCGAGTGTCGAGGCATCAAGGCGTTTTTTGGTAAAAATGCCTGTAATGCCTTCTGTTAGGGCAGTGGAGCTTTTTTTAAGGCCCTGTTTGAGGCGGCCAAACCAGCCGAGTTTTTTTTCCGTATCAGTCATTCAATTTTTCCGCAATCAATAGACCATCTTGATAGCCCGTGACGCGGGCTTTTGCAATATGTCCAATGGTGTGACTGCCGATTATTTTTGCGGGGGCAAAATGTTCGGTATGGCCAATGGCGGTATTTTCATCTTTCATGGATTTTTCAATCAGGATACTGACATCTTTTCCGATCGAGGCTTTAAGCATTTGCTCCAATTTTTTCTCGCCGAGGGCACGAAGGCGCGCGGCGCGCTCTTTGCGAATGCTTCTGTCTAGTTGCGGCATTCTGGCTGCCGGAGTTCCATCGCGTTCTGAATATGGGAAAACATGCAGATAAGTCAAACCGCAGTCCTCAATCAATGCTAGGGAGTTTTCGAACATTTCTTCCGTTTCTGTGGGAAATCCGGCAATGATGTCTGCGCCGAAAATAACATCCGGGCGTGCTTTGCGTACAGCGTTGCAAAACTCGATCGAATCTTCTCGATTATGGCGTCTTTTCATGCGTTTTAAGATCATATTATCCCCGGCTTGCAAAGATAAATGGAGGTGCGGCATCATTCTTTGATCGCTGGTGATGATGTCGAACAGTGCTTCATCGGTTTCAATGGAATCGATCGAACTTAATCTTAGGCGTTTTAGATCCGGTACATTCTTAAGAATTTTTTGGCATAAAGTCCCGAGCGTCGGATTGCCGGGAAGGTCGGGGCCGTATGATGTGATATCTACCCCGGTGATAATCACTTCTTGATAGCCATTATCCACGAGTTGTTGAATTTGGTTAACAACTTCACCAGCGGGAACAGAACGGCTATTACCGCGACCAAATGGAATGATGCAGAAAGTGCAGCGATGATCGCAACCATTTTGCACCTGTACGAAGGCACGCGAGCGTTGCTCGAAACCTTCAATGAGATGCGGCGCGGTTTTTTTAACCGACATAATATCATTGAC
>JAESUD010000008.1 GCA_016763335.1 Emcibacteraceae bacterium
ACCAACGATGCCAAAGCACAAAAGCGGGACGTAATCGAACTTTCATTAACATGCTGCCTTAACATCATTTTTTTGTTTGTGAAATTCTTGCTTCATTTATTTAAAATTCAAATGAAACAGAAGCTCTGATGTCTCGTCCAGTATCATAAAGTCCAACAACACCTTCCCAGTCAGGGACCAATTTGTAATCAGCGACACTTGAATGATTGCGGTATAATTTATTAAAAATGTTGTTCACGGCGAGATTGACCCTTAAGCCGTCTATTTGTTGTGGAAACCACTGTATGTAAAAATCATGAGTAGTATATCCTGGCTTATCGACAGTATAGGTCCTGTCAATCCAACCAATATCCACGGCGCGGTGCAATACTTCAATATCATTCAGGTTTGCCACATGTGTTGTCCGCCATCCCAATTCAAGGTCGCCGGTCGGCATAAATGCTAAATTAGCCACAATTTTATCACCCGATGCATTTGCAAGGCCATTATGTTCATACCCTTCGACCGGGTTACCGTTAAAGTCTGCGTTATAGGTTGTGTAAAATGTGTCAAAGCGCCACTGGTCAGCCGTAAACCCAAAGCGAAACTCAAAGCCGTCAGATTGAAACGTACCGGTATTTTCATAATAAACAGAATCTTGCGGAAAGGCGCCTCTGCCAAGTTGATCAAGAATTACATTTTTGATGCGGGAATCGTAATATGTTGCAGACGCAAAAATAGTGCCGTCATTATAGGTTAACCCAATTTCTTTGTTGTCTGCTTTTTCAGCTTTAAGAGAAGGGTCTAGCGATAGTCTTCCCGGTTGTTTTTCCAATGTGAATGCATCACCGATTTCTTTTCCGCGAATAGCCTGAGCATATCCAACCGTTACGGATAATGCCGGTGTAATATCATATAATAGACCTGCATTGACGCTGAGACCGTTACTGCTGGTTTTGTCGTCATAGGTTATCTGTTCCATATTATAGTCGTCATAACGAGCACCTGCACTAAGGGTGAGGTCTTCTGTAACCTCAAAATGATCTTGCAGATAAAGGCCGAATACGCGGCCTTTTTCCTCGGCCTTTCCTACGGAAGGGTCCCATGCCCACAGGCCCCAGACGCTAGAGTCAGCAAGATACTTGCTCGTGACTTTGTCACTGCGATATTCGACACCATATTGGATATTATGCTTGTTAATAATAGATGTATTGCGAATATCAAATCCCATGGTTTCAATGATGGCTTCATATTCACCCCATCGATCATTTCGGTCCTGAGTAAACTTTGATTTAGTGAAATAACCGGTTGCTTCAATGTTGATCAGGTTATTTGTCGAAAACATATAGTTGCCTACTATTGTCTGACGTTTTGCATCTACCGAAAATAATGGGGCGCCGTCAATAGTCCGCCAGTTAGGGCGCTGGCTAAATTCACCCTTTTCATCTCGCTGTTCATAACTCAATGATAGTTCCTGGTTCTCTGACAGATTGCCATTAAGCTTAAAAAAGGCCAGAGATTGTTCTGCAGCAGAACCTAATATTTTATCATTGTTACCGTCTTCCATATTATCTCTATCAACATGGACGTAGGATCCTAATATATTCCAGTTTTCAGATAAGCGTCCATAAAGCGTGCCGCTAAGTTTATAACCATCATTACTGAAATACGCGGCTTTTGCTGTACCACCAATTTGGTTGTTACCCTTAAGCAGGTCTTCTGCATTTTTGGTTTTAAAACGAATGGCGCCGCCAATTGCCCCAAAACCAGAGGTCGCTTCTCCTGCCCCTGCTTGAACTTCAACTTGTTTTAAGAGTTCAGGGTCAATATTAACGCGTCCGATATGATGAAATAAAGTGCTTGTTTGCGGGGCACCGTCGACGGTGACGTTTAATAATGTGTCCTCTACACCACGAACATATATTTTTTGAGCAATCCCCAAGGAACCACCAACCGAGACAGACGGGATATCACGAAATATATCAGCGAGGTCGTTTGCCTGAAGGCGATCAAGGTCTTCTTTGGTGATGTCAATATTAGATGTTTGTCCGACAACAACCACGACATCGGTTACAGCATTAAGTGCGTTAGTTGTTTCTTTCGTTTCTGTACTTTCTAATTTTGTTGAATTATCTTGTACTGATCGTTGCTTAATAATAATTGTTCCGCTGCTGCTTTTAGTGGCTTCTAACTCTGTATCCTTTAACATTAGCTCGAGGGCGTTGTTTAAAGAGTTTATGTCAGAAATTGCGACTGAATTTTTGTTACTTGTTAATTCTGATGGGGCGAATACGGTGACATCGGCTTGTTCGGAAAGTATCGCTAATGCTTGCCCTAAGGGCTGTGATGCTACAGTGTAATTTGTAGCTTCGTCAGCCGCATATACGGCTGTGCTCATCATCAAACTTAGTGTGATACCACTAAGATATTGAATTCTCTTTTTTCGAGTTTGATTGATCATATGAACTCCATGAGTGATCTAGTTTAAATCATTAAATAATAATGATAATTAATATTAACTGCTTGTTAAAGAGAAGACAGTTTGAAGGCATAATCGTTCCAGAAAATACAGCATTTAATTATTTTTTATTGTTGGATGTGGGGCTTATCTAAAACGAATGATGACAGAATGATCATTTTCATTAATGGTTACAGGATAAGAAAGCGCTAGCCCTTCGAGCATCTGATTGCTTTTATATGCATTGAAAGATGCGGATATTTTGATGTCATTGAGCTCAGCGTTCATTATTTTTATTGGTATTTCTCTATACCGGTTAACTTCTGCAATCACATTAATAAGTTTTTCATCGATATACACAAGCCGACCTGTTCGCCATGATATTACTTCATTAATATCAAAATTTGTTTTTTTAAGAATATGACCATTTAAGTCTGTCACCAGTTGGTCATTCATTGAAAGTTTAACAAAAGAACCCGTAGGTTTTTGCGGTGATTTGTCACCAATAATAACAGTACCTTCTGTGACTGAGATACGTATCTCTTGAGGGTTTTTGTTGATGTTAAATTCTGTGCCGGTAACATGCACCACTGTATCGGCTATGGTAACTGTCATGGGTCTTTCGGTATTTTTTGTTATGTCGAAATAAGCTTGTCCGGATAAAAGGTTAATCTCTCTTTTGTCGGATGAGTAACTTGTTGTTATCTTTGAATTAGCGGCGAGCGATATAACGCTACCATCAGCCAGTACAACATCTTTAATTTGGCCGGAAGTGGTGGAGAAATTACCTAAGACGGGATTGTTATTTTGGAAAAACAAACTTGTAAATAAAACGAGCACAAGACAAGCTGCTATCGCAACAGGTTTCAAAATGTCTAGATACCGGCTTCTAATATGTTTTTCTATTGGCTGTAGAATATTGCTTTCTTGAAGTTCACCTAAACCTCGCCATATTTTTTCTGTTGCTTGGTAGGCAAGGGGATTGGCAGAAGACATCGTTAACCAGCTTTTAAAATCACATTGCTCTTCAGCTGTGATGTCATCAGAATATAGTCGAATAAGCCATTCGCGAGCTTGTTGTTCTGTTTTACCGGATGGTTCTATTTTTTGCATATTTCTTAATCGCGCTACTGGTCTAGTTGTTGATTTTATTTTGTTCCTGAACATGAAGTTCGTTCTGGATAGTTTCAAGTGCTTTATTCAATTGGCGACTGATATCTGCTTTGCTCCAACCTGTTGCAACGCTGATTTTGGAGTAAGATTCTCCATGTATTCTATTTCTAACAATAATTTCACGTTGCTTATTGGTTAGATTGAGCATTGCTTTTTGAAGCTCAGTTAAAGACTGCTTCACAGAGAAGACAGTTTCAGGTGTATTTTGTTCCAAACAAGATTGATTAACCTCCCGAAGAGCTTCATCTACAAACCTGCTGGCGGTGAGCATTCTGTCCCTGCGGTTCAGTGCAATATTATGGGCAGTCTTAAATAAAAAAGCGCGTGGGTGCTTGATATGATTGATGTCTTCAACTTCATTTATTTTCACGAAAGCAGATTGGGCAATATCTTCCGCGTCTGAAGATGTATATCGAAATTGTTTCCGTAGCTTTCCGCATAAGGTTGCCCAGTTTTCATGAAATAATTTTTCAATCACAGATGAACGTTTTAATTCATTGCCTATGTTAATTCCGTGAATATAGTTTTTGACTATCAATTTATGCATGGGTTTTCGCAATTAATAATTATTATTAAAAACATATCTCATTCTATGCATTATATGTCAAGAAGGCACTTTCATTTTAGCTTTGTATATGTGTTGTCTTCTACCCTGAAAGTGATTTTTGAATGGCCATATTCAAATCATGAATGAGATCATCTATATATTCAATACCAGTCGATATTCGCAACAATCGTTCGTTAATACCAAGCTTAATTCGCTGGTCCACAGGCATAAATTGATGAGATGAATACCAGACTTGAGAGATAGTTGTTTCAAGCCCGCCTAGAGACGAGGCTGGAATGATAAGATCTAATGCTTCCATAAACTTTTCAAGATCACATTCTTCCGATAATTCAAAAGAGATCATACTGCCAAATCCATGCATCTGGTTTTTAGCAAGTTTGTGATATTTATCGGTTTCTAAACCAGGGTATTTTATGCTTGTTACTTCACTATGTTCATATAAAAATTCTGCCAGCTTTTGAGCATTATCTGTTTGTTTCGAGACACGTAAATTTAAAGTTTTTAAACTTCGTTCTAGAAGATAACTGTCATTAGCATTCAGGCTTCCACCTAAGCTTCTTGCCGTGATGCGTATTTGGTTGATATATTTTTTTG
The DNA here is from genome assembly GCA_016763335.1 of Emcibacteraceae bacterium. Classification (GTDB taxonomy): domain Bacteria; phylum Pseudomonadota; class Alphaproteobacteria; order Sphingomonadales; family Emcibacteraceae; genus Pseudemcibacter. The sequence goes on from JAESUD010000008.1 coordinate 4,773, forward strand.
CTCCCAAAACAATGCCGCAGCAAAGATCACTATGACCGCTCAAAAATTTAGTGCCGCTATGTGTGACAATATCTATACCAAGCAAAGCGGGGTTTTGGTTTATCGGGGTGGCAAAGGTGTTATCAATGGCTGTAATTATATTTTTACCTTTGATGCTTTTTATAAGTTTTACAATATCAATGATAGACAGTGTGGGGTTAGTGGGGCATTCCAGAAAAATCATCGCAGTTTGATCTGTAATTTTCGTCATTATTGCCTCGACCGAGGCTTTTACAAAGCTGTATTTTATGCCTAAAGGCCCACATATATTTGTAAATAGTTCTGTTGTGCCGCCGTAAGCTTCTTCTTGAATGATGATGTGCTGACCCGTTTTTACTAAACCCAATATAGTAGATGAAATAGCGGCCATTCCTGAACTCACCAGAATTCCATCTTCGGTATGTTCCAGCTTACACATTTTTTCGACGACTGCGATTTGATTAGGGGCTTCAAAATACCTCGGGTAACCACGGTTTTTAATTTCTCTGTAGCGGTAAGCTGTTGAATTAATGATAGGTGAGGCAATGCCGCCCCATGTTTGATCCTTTAAACCACCTGAATGTACACAAAGGGTATCAATTCCAAATTTGCGTTGGTTTTTATCCATAATCTTTACCTTATAAATTTTCTTGTCATTAAGTTTATTATAAATTATATATTATAATATTTTAAGGCAAGGTAAAATATTATTTTTAAGGTATGAATGGAAAATTAGGATGAATGACTTTAATTTCAATGGGTTATCAAATAAAATAAATAATCATAAACGCAGTAAGTTGGGCCATTTTCCGACGCCTTTAGAACCATTGCCAAGGTTAAGTGAATGGCTTGGTGGGCCTTCTATCTTTGTTAAACGTGATGATGCCAGTGGACTTGGCCAGGGCGGCAATAAAATTAGGGCTCTTGAATTTCTAATACCTGATGCAGTTGCTTGTGGTTCAGACATTCTTTTGACGGCGGGTGTCATTCAATCTAATTCTGTGCGCCAAGTGGCGGCAGCGGCGGCGAAAGTTGGACTTGATTGTCATTTTGCCATGATCACGGACCGCATTGATGAAACGGATGCGGATTATGCGAAAACAGGGAATATATTTTTGAACCATCTTTATGGGGCCACTCATGAGCTTATGAGTATTAAAGATGATAAAGATGAGGTCTTGTTAAAAATGGCAGAGCGTTTAAAAAGCGTAGGTAGAAAACCTTATATTGTGCCCTATGGCTGTGCTAATTTATTAGGGGCTATCGGATATCTGAATGCGGCATATGAAACAGCAAAACAGATTGTGGAACAGAACCTTTCGATTACTCATCTAATTCACGCTAGCGGAACTGGTGGAACTCAAGCGGGGCTCATTGTGGGGTTCGCTTTACTCGGAATACCAATCAAAGTTATTGGCATTGATATTGATGCCGATGAGGCCGGCGTTCGAGATAGAGTTACGAAAATATTACGCTTGCTAGCCAAGGAAGTGGGACTTGATGCAAGGAAACTAGAAGAAAAAATTATCATAGAGCCTGGTTATTCTGCAGGGGCATATGGTAAAGCAGATGACCCGACTGTTGAAGCAATGACAGCGTCGTCTAGGCTGGAAGCATTGACAACTGATCCGGTTTATTCGGCAAAAGGTTTGGCGGGGTTAATAGGGTTATCAAGAAAAGGATATTTGAAAAAATCTGATAATATCATTTTTTTACACACTGGTGGTGTTCCGGCTATATATGCTTATCGGTCCCTTTTTGGGTATTAAAATTAGCTATGTAAAGATATCTGATATACAAATAATTGATCCGGCTGAATTAGTGATATTCAGCATTACATATTTAAAAAGGGAAATTAATGGCAGAACCCGTTTCAGCTTCTGAGTTTGCAGCCTCATATATAAGAGACGCTATTCTTAGAAATGAACTTAAGCCTAATTCTCGTATTCAGCAGCATGCTTTGGCTGCTGAGCTTGGTGTTAGCCATGTACCGTTACGAGAAGCTATACAGATGTTAGTGGCCGAAGGGTTTCTAACCACTCCCGCCCGCCGTGGCGCATTTGTGACGCCCCTTTCAGAGGAGCATGTAAGGGAAATATTTAATTTAAGGATTGTTCTTGAATTAGATATGTTGAAAAACTCAATCCCTAATCTAACGCCGGAACAACTATCTGGGTTGAATGATATTTGTGATGGAGAGAATGAAGTATCCGATATTATTCAGTATGGTGATTTTAATGCTAAATTCCATTTGGCTCTATACGGTGGGGCAACAAGGCCGCGGCAAATTTTTTTGATAAAATCTTTATGGAATAATGCTCTGCGGTATTCAACGTTACTCCGTATCGACGGAAATCATTTTACACAATCTCAGGCCGAACACCGAGCTATGGTAGATTATGCTTGCAAGGGTGATATTGATGGTGCGTGCGGTATTTTGGAAGAACATCTTTCATTCGCGTTGAATAGAATAGTGTCAATTATGCAAGAAAACCATGATGTTGAATGAAGTTTATTTAAGGTATTAGACCGCAATAACGAGTGGTTACCGTTAATCACATGGGGTGTTGTCAGAAAATCGGGCGCGGATCATGCTTTCAAATTCTGTAGGGTCGTTTCTTACCATTTCCATGAAAACGGGGCGTTGTTTATTCTCTGTATTATATTTATCGCTCCACTGCATCGTCGCGATTAAAACAGGGAGTAAATCGAGAGCTTTTTCAGTTGGGCTATATATAAATCTTTTTCGATCCTTTGTGTCACGGTTCTTTAAAATAAAGCCGTGACTTTCGAGCGCCTTTAGTCGGTTTGAAAGGATATTGGTGGCAATTCCTTCTTCAGAATTAAGAAAATCTTTGTAAAAGTATTTGTCTCTCAGGATGATGTCTCTGAGTACTAACAGTGTCCATTTATCACCAATTAATTCTAGCGCATAAGATACAGGGCAATTTGATCGAATTTTCTTATCCATAATGTATTTTATTTTTTTTACTTGCAAAAAGCAAACTAAATGATAACCTTTATTTAACTTGCAAAATACAAGTAATTGAGTGAGTGATGTATAAAAACTAATTAATTATACGGATTATCCAGCACCGATTTTTACCGCGGCTTACACCCGTTTAGTTTACAAAAAATTTCCCTCGAAAAGAAGGATTGATAATTTTTGCAAAATTATTTGTATTGGGAATGATTAAATATTTTTACTTGCAATTCGAAAGTCGAGTGTTATAAGATAACTAGCTTGCATATTGCAAGTTAGCTATCAATTTGAAAATTATGTACCTAAAATGATGTGGGAGTGGGGTTTTTTTCAACTTTTTCAATGTGATCTCTGTCAACATTGAGGCGGAATAAGATTTATTTGAAGCAAAAAAACTAAGGAAAATAAAGTGACTATCTTAAGAAATAAAAATACAAGGTTCGGGGGCTCAAAAAAAATGGCCATTGGGTTGGCAATTTCAACTATTTTGTCGACGACATCATATGCGCAAGAAACACAGAATGATAATTCAGCGACTGTTACATATAATCAGGAATATTTTATCCAATATAAGCCGCTTACATTACATGATATGCTCCGTAGTGTTCCGGGAACGGCTGCGTTACTTGCTAAAGCGGATGAAGAATTAGGGGGGCGGTCAAACCGTGGATTTGGTTCTGGTGGCGATCAAATATTAATAGACGGCAAACGAATTGCCGGTAAAACAAATTCTCTCGGTCTTCAGTTAAAACGTATACAGGCGACATCAGTCAGTCACATTGAATTGATTAGAGGCACTAAAGCAGGCCTGGATGTTCAAAGTGAAGGCCTCATTATTAATGTGGTCATGAAGCAGAATACATCAAAATCAAATACGATTTGGACAGTAGGGGGATCATATGCAGAAGGTGGTGATCCAAATCCGTTAGCTAAAGTCACTCATACGGGTGAAAAAGGACGCTTTAAATATTTGTTCGGGGTTGATTTTGCATTAGAAGAAACCAGAAAAAATTTCACAGATACATTTTTTAATGCGGCAAATGCCCAGTTTGAAGATAATTTCTTAGAAAATATTCGTGATAGGGAAAAAATATTTTTAAACAGTAATATAGAATATAACGCAGAAAATGGTGACGTTTTCCGCATTAATGGCCAGATTGAATTTGATGACCAAGAAACTATTGAAATAGATAATCAAAGTCTATTATTGAGCGGCGAGACAAATGTTGTTGTTAGAAACCAAACCCATGATCCATTACATTGGGAAGTAGGGGGCGATTATCAACATCGCTTTGATACATTGGGTATGTTTAAAACGTTGTTTGTTGTCAATCACGGGAAACATGATTTCGATAATGTGTTTACGGGGGCAATGAATGGTGCGGCTCTTGTGAGAACAAGTGGAAATCTTTTTAAAATTAGGCATGCCGAAAAAATTCTACGTTCGTCGCTTACCAATACCTTTGCAAAAAAGCATACAGTAGAAGTGGGTGGTGAAGTAGCCATTAATGATTTCGATACGGCAAATACTGGATTTAATGCCGATGAGACAGTAAGGCTAGCAACAGTAAGTGATAATGACGTACAAGAAGTACGTTATGAAGCATTTGCCAGTCATAATTATGCATTCTCATCAAATATATCATTACAGAGTTCCCTGAATGCTGAGTGGTCCAAAATTACTCAAATAAATAATTTAATTGCGACCAATAATGAATTTAGTAGAAAATTCTTCTATCTTAAACCAAGAGTGAATTTGCGTTACGATATCAATGAACAAAATCAAATTCGCGTCACTGCCGAACGAAAAATCAGCCAATTAAATTTTGGCGATTTTGGCAACAGTTTTGATGCTGAAGATAATGAAGTTGATGCCGGTAATGCGGAATTGAAGCCTGAAGATCGATGGGAATTTTCTGTTGCATATGAAAACCGCTTTGCTGATGATCAGGGGTCAATTTCCATCAAAGGGTTTTACAATAAAATTCGTGATCATATTGCTAAAGTTCCTAAACCTGACCTAACTTTAAACCCAACTGGTAATCCTCAGCTTGCATTGCAATCACTTCCTGGCAATATTGGCAACGCGAAGGATTATGGAGTTGAAGTGAACGGTAACATACGTCTTAAAGCCATGGGCTTACCAAATGCTATTCTCAGCGGGAAATATATTTACCGGGAAACCGAGGCGTTCGATCCGTTTTTACAAGTTAACCGCCCGATCATTTATAAACAAAAGCATGAATGGCTGGTAACGTTCCAACATGACTTAATTGAATACGGCACTTCTTACGGGTTTAATGTCACCAATAAAGCACCGGTAGCGGGGCTAGCCGGGGCGACCATTGGACTTAGAACAGATGTCACTGAACAATGGGAACAAACGATTGATCCGAAAGCATCATTTTATGTTGAGCAAAAAATATTTGGGGACATGAAAATAAGGTTTGATTTGAAAAATATATTTAAAGCAAAAACTGCTTATCAAAAAACCAAATATATTGGAAATATTTCATTGAATAATATTAACTTTAATGAATTCAGGGAAGCGTCCCAACAAAGGATATATAAATTAACCCTGCAAGGAACTTTCTAAAATCAATAATAAATCTTTAAACTTAACCATAATGGAGAATAAATTATGAAATTGAATATTTTAAAAACAGCCGTTGTATGTATGGCAATTAACCTTTTACCTGCAAGTTTTGCTCAAGCAGATGATTATGATGACTTGATCAAGGCGGCTTTAGACAATCCGGCAAGAGCGGAAAGTAATAGCTCTCGCGATGCCGTCCGTATGCCGGGTATGGTTGTTAAATTTATGGATGTACAGCCGGGTATGACCGTGCTTGATATGGTATCAAACGGCGGATTTTACGCTGAAATACTATCAGGTGTAGTTGGTGATCAAGGACGTGTTATCGCTCATATGTTCCCCGGTGCCGGAATGGACCCTGATAATGCCTATGCAAAGATGATCCGTAATTCTGGTCATATGAGCAATGTAGTGCCAATTTATGCTAGTTTTAATAGTCTTGAATTAAAAGAAAATACATTAGACAGAGTATTTCTAATTCAAAATTTTCATGACTTTTATTTTGATAGGTTTGACGTTGATGTTGAGCGTATTTTGGCTATGTATAGAAAAGCGCTTAAGCCTGGTGGTGTAATGGCGATTATCGACCATCAAGCTGTGGTTGGTGCGCCAAGTTCAACGGGTACAAGTGTTCACCGTATTGATGCGACTATTGTTAAGCGTGATATGGCTGCGGCAGGATTTAATTTTGATGGCGAAAGTTCAATTCTCAAGAATAGTTCGGATGACCCAACAGTATCAGTATTTGACGATTCAGTAAGAGGTAAAACCAGTCGCTTTGTTCTTAAATTTACTAACCCTGAATAATTGATTGTTAAATTTTATTTTAAATTCCCCGGTTTAGTGCCGGGGAATTTTTTTTAAGACGTATTATCAATAGGCCGTTTATAATAACAGCGGTTTTTACTATATAATCTTGATATTTAAAGGACACAAATGAGAACTCCCACGCGGATTGACTTGACCACAGGTTCTGTTCATCGTCATCTTATCAGAATGGCGTTACCGATGATTTTTGGACTAACGGCGAGCATGTCTTTTTCATTTGTTGATTTATATTTTATTGGTACTTTAGGCGATGATAGTTTAGCGGCGATGGGATTTGTTGCCCGTGTGATCATGATTATCTTTTCTGCAACGATAGGATTAAGTGCAGGAATATCGTCGGTTCTTGCACGAGCCGCTGGAAGTAATAATCAGGAAGAAGTTAAAAAAATAGCCACCAATACTTTTATTTTAACGCTTTTACTTTCAGTGTTTTTTACCGTTAGTGGCCTTTTAACAATTGATCCCTTATTTATATTAATGGGTGCGGACGAGGATATATTACCGTTAATTCGTGAATATATGACAATCTGGTATTTCTCACCGTTATTCATGATGTTGCCTATGACCGGTGGTGCGGTTATGCGCGCTTTGGGTGATACTAAGTATCAGGGAAAAATAATGATCTTTGCGGCGATTGGTAATGCTATTCTTGACCCTCTTTTAATATTCGGTCATTTTGGGTTTCCTGAACTTGGGATTGCCGGCGCAGCGTGGGCGTCACTTATCATTCAATTTATAACTTTTGTGACTATTTTCTATGCCCTTTATTGTCGTTATCACGTTATCTGTTTTAAGAAAGAAACCGTGGGTGACTTTTTTAATTCGGTTAAGAAAATTATGCATGTTGGTATTCCCGCAACCGGCACGAATATGATTATTCCTATTGTTTCGGCAATAATAATTTCTATCATCGCTGACTACGGCAATGAAGCTGTTGCAGCGACTAATGTTGCGACGACAATTGAGTTTTTGGCGCTGGTTCCATTTTTTGCGCTCTCAGCCGTTATAGGGCCATTTATTGGACAAAATTTAGGGGCTGGGAATTATGAAAGAATAGATGAATGTATTAAAAAATCCACGATGTTTTGTCTTGCATGGGGGGCGTTGCTGGCTTTTTTATTGATGTTTTTTGCGGTTCCGATCGCCACTATGTTTTCCACTGATCAAGATATTGTTAAAATTACCGCCTTATATTTGTGTTATGTACCAGCTTCTTATGGATTATACGGTCTTGTCATGAGCGTAAACGCAATTTTTAACAGTATTGGACAACCGTTTCCCGGTGTTGTTATTTCCACCATGAGGGTTTTTGTATTGCAACTGCCTTTGGTATTTATCGCATCAATGCATTATGATCTGGACATAGTATTCATGCTGATCAGTCTTTCAAATATGATTGCCGGTATCATTGGATATATTTGGATCATGAAAACCACAGCGGCATTAAAACCTTTTCCTACTGATGCCGCCCTTACAGACTAATTTTTTTCTAAGGGCAAAGAGATAGTTACCGTAGTGCCTTCATCCAATATGCTATTGATGTTGAAAGTGCCTTTATGGAGGCCTACCAATGCTTTTACTATAGAAAGGCCTAATCCTGTTCCTTCCGAATGGCTAATATGCGGGGAGTTGTTAGCGCGGGTAAAGGGCTCTGCGATTGTACCAATGTCTTCTTCAGATATGCCGATACCTGTATCGCTGACTTCTATATAATAGCTGTTACCTGAAACACGGTCACTAATTGTTACAATGCTATTTGGATTGCTAAATTTTATAGCATTAGAAACTAAGTTCATTAATATTTGCATGAGAGCTTGTCTATCTGAATAGATTGGCGGCGTGTCTTCGGAAATATTTAATATGCATTGTATGTTCTTATCTTCGGCTAATTTATGCACGAGACATTGGCATTCCTGTGCCAATACTCCGAAGTCTAAAGCTTCGTATTGGAGAACTTTTTCCCCTGCTTCAAGGGCGGATATATCTAAAATATCATTTACAAGTTGGAGTAAATATTCGCCGGAAGAATGTATGTCGCGATTATATTCTTTATATTTTTCATTATTGATACTGCCATATAATTCATCTTTCATTACCTCTGAAAACCCGATAATTGCGTTTAAGGGTGTTCTTAAATCGTGGCTCATTGAGGCAAGAAAAACTGATTTAGCCGCATTAGCATCCTCTGCTTCGCGTTGGGATGCTTTCAGTTTTCTTTCAATTAATATTCTTCTGCTCACTTCTCTTCTAAGTGTCGTATTCCAAATAAGGATAATGCTAATGACAATTATAGAAATAATAACTATGGCTATAATTAAGGTGTAGTCTAGTTTGTTTTCTACTTTAAGGGTTAGCCAGTTGGTTGCTATTTCAGCTTTTTCAGCTTCAGTAATGGAGTTTAATGCTTTTTTTAAAGCACTTCCTAATTCAGGAAATTTTTTGCTTATTCCAATTACCAGGTCGCTTTCAAAATTTGTATCACCAATAACATTAATATTAACATACCCACCCTGCGCAATATAATGTGACGTAGTGATAATATTACCTATAAAAGCATCAACTTTTCCTGCAGATAACATTTTAATGGCCTGCGGAATTGTATCGACTGTGACGATTTTGATATTGGGGTAATTGCTCTTCACCCAATTATTTACAGTATATCCTTTGATCTGCACCAAAGTATTATTTGATAACCCTTGCATGTTGCCAACGACCCCCCGGTCTTCTCGTGCAAAGATCATTTGTGAAGCGTAGAAATAAGGTTCGGTAAGAATTAATTCCTTTTCTCTTTCTGGTGACCTAAAGACTGAAATGATATGAGTGTCACCAGATATAGTTTTTTTAATGCCTTCTGCGAAATTATTATTGGCGGACCATACAAATGTTATGTTTAATTTCTTTGCTAGTATGTTGAGGAAATCTCCTAAAATTCCTTCAATTTCATCATTCTCATTTATTGCTTCAAGGGGTGTTGCTGTTTGGTCAATGCCAACTTTTATTACTTTATTCCTGGCGAGCCATTTAAGTTCTTGAGGGGTGAGATCAAGTGCATAGTCATAGGGTGAACTGATTTGCCATTTTTTATAAATTTGCCCAATTTCAGCATTGGTTATTGCCGTCATTCCCTTGTTAATAATTTTTATTAAAATGGGGTTATCAAGGTGGGATGCCATACGATGTTCAAATGCGCTTTTATCCCCTAAAATATAATCTTCACCAATGACCATTAACCCTGGAATAGATGTTTGTTGAATAAGATAATCAGTGCCTATGAGGGTGCCTGTATAAACATCAATTTTAGACGAGGATAATGCTCTCAGTGCGTCAGGAACATTATTAAATTCTACAAGATTAAATTGTGGGTATAGTTTTTTATATGCGTCATGAAGAATTGTATCTTTTATGACCCCGATGGTCTTGTTTATTAAATCATTAATATTGTTAATTTTTGGTGATCCAGCATGACCATAATTGACGATTGGTACCTTAAGATAAGGTTGTGAGAAATTGAAATATCTAGAGCGTTCCTCGTTTACTGAAATGCTGTGAATAATATCCAGTTGTTTATTCTTCAACATTTCAAGATTATGACTTAGAGTATTACCCTTTTCATATTCAATTCTGAAACCTACTTTAGTTGCTATTAAGTTCAAATAATCAATCGAAAAACCTGTCGGTTGCCCGGAGCTAACGAAATCAATTGGCGCATAACTGGTATTATTTGAGACCCGGATAACAGGATGATTGGAGATCCAGGTTTTTTCTTCTTCTGTTAATTTTTGGATGCTGGTAGAGGGGTGATCTATCGGGTTTTGGGCAAATGTACTTTCGATGTTAAATAAAATTAAAACGAAGGCTGTTAGACCCCAAAAATAGTTAGAAATTAATGCCCGAAACACTTTTTTTAACAACATATAATCCCACTGACTTACCAAACTGATCTTGTATTCTTTACTGGTATTAATCTTAACTATAATTTATTTATTTTTTATTAACCAAACACAACCTAGCCTTTAACAGTTATTTTTTCAACATTAATGATTTAACGAAGAATGCATTCAGAGTTTGTACATATGCTCGTGACCAATCAAATGATTGTTTATAAAGGAATGCCCCACGGGCCGAACCGGCCAAAAAACATTCGGGCAGTGCTAACACATTTGGATGCATGGTTTAGCCATTATCTGTTTGACGGACCAGAGCTAAATTTTTCTATTGTTGGCGTTCCCGAAGAAGAAAACTCAGAAGAAGCTGAAGAGTAATGAAACTATTCAGCAGCGCCGAGTTTTAAATTCGGTTTTCCTTGCAACATATCTTTATGTTTCAATATTGCTTTGGCCGTAAAGTCCATAAGCGTTTTTACGCGTAAGGTATGACGAAGATCTCTATGGATTAGGAGCCAAAGATCGCACATGAGCTCAGTTTTTCCGGGTGGTAATCGCATTAAGTCAGGTTCAGAGTCCGCAAAGTGGCAGCCTAGAGGTGAAATTCCCATCCCTGCTTTTACCGCAGCAATCATATTATCCGGATCACTTATGATATGTTTAATTGGTGCTTTTGGAAAAATACTGTTTTTAATATGCTCTTCATGCATCGCTGAATTACTTTTCACTAACCACGCTGGTGATGTCGGGTCATTTTCATCGCAAATTTTCTGCCATAATTCTTTTGATACATAATTTGACATTGCCATGGATACAACACTGCGTCCAATTAAGTTTTCCGGTGGATCGCTTGTAATCCTGATTGCTAAGTCTGCTTCTCTCTTGTTCATGTCGGCAAGTTCATATGAACAGTTAATGTCCAATTTAATGTCAGGGTAAAGTACGCAAAACTCTGCCAATTCTTCAATTAAAAAAGCAGTCCCCAAGGCAGAGGGAAGTGTGATGCGGATTGTGCCACTCATTAAATCGTCTCTACCGATAATGCGGCGGTCAACGCTGGCAATTTCTTCTTCTATGTTAATAGCTGTTTTTAGAAAGTCTTCACCGGCTGAGGTTAATAAATAACCTTGTGGCATCCGTTCAAATAGTCTGACATTCAGACTTTCTTCGAAAGACGTAATTCGGCGCGATACCGTGGAATGATTTACTTTTAATTTTAAGGCTGCATTTCTGACAGATCCCTGTCTTGCTACCGCGAGGAACACTCTTATGTCATCCCAATTCATTTTTTTCTCCCGAATCATTATACTTGTGCAATTATGCAACAACAAAAGGCAAAAATAAAGACTTGTGTTGCAAATTTACAGTATTATATTCGACCATAAGAGAAATTATAAATGATATTGGACTAGGTATGCCTCAGAATAATACAGAAACAAAAAAAGATTTCGCCGTTTCTTATGCGCACTTTATTTTAAAATGGCGGTGGATGGTTATTATATTTAGCTTGCTCGTCACATTTGTGGCAGCTAGTGGGCTTCAACATTTGGGATTTGCATCAGATTACCGTGTGTTTTTCGGCAAAGATAATCCCCAACTTAAAGCCTTTGAAGAAATGCAAAAAGTTTATTCAAAGGATGACAATATCTTATTTGTCATTAAACCTAATGAAGGTGATGTTTTTACACCTAAATTGCTAAGAGGCATACAGGATTTAACAGAAAAAGCGTGGAAGGCCCCATTCAGTACACGTGTGGATAGTTTGACCAATTTTCAACATTCATATGCCGTGGAAGACGATTTAATTGTAGAAGACCTTGTGCATAAATCCAATGCCCTTGCGCCAAGTGACCTTGCCAGAATTAAAGATATAGCTCTGAATGACCCCCTTCTTGTTAAAAGGCTAATTTCAACGGACGGTACAACGACGGCTGTTAATATAACCTTCAGTCTGCCGCAAAAGGAACTAACTGAAATTCCGATTACTATGGAATTTGTCCGAAACCTTGCGGATGAATTTCGCGCTAACAATCCAGATACAGAGCTAGCAGTAACAGGAATGGTTGCTATGAATGCTGCTTTTTTTGAAGCAAGCATGAAAGACATGTCAACGTTAATTCCTATAATGTATGGGGTGTTGCTGTTGGCCACGTTCCTTGTGCTGCGTTCTATTAGTGGTACTGTCGCGACTTTATTCGTTATTGCGCTTTCTGCAATCGCGGCTATGGGGGTAGGTGGTTGGCTTGGTATTAAACTGACACCGCCATCTGCAATTGCGCCAACTATTATTTTAACCATTGCGATCGCAGATTCTATTCACATACTGGTGACAATGTTCAGTTCGATGCGTGCTGGTATGACCAAGTATGATGCAATCGTTGAAAGTTTGCGGGTTAATTTCGGGCCAGTCTTTCTTACAAGCCTAACAACCATCATTGGTTTCTTAAGCTTAAATTTCAGCGATTCACCACCTTTTGGTGATCTTGGGAATATTACGGCGGCGGGTGTTGCCGGGGCGTGGTTTTATTCAATCTTGCTTTTACCTGTATTGATGTCGCTCTTACCTGTACGGGTAAAAGAAAGCAAAAC
>JAESUD010000074.1 GCA_016763335.1 Emcibacteraceae bacterium
ACCGCCCCGACAATCGGCGCGAGCCAGAACAGCCATAATTGTGAGATGGCCCAATCACCGGAAAATAATGCAACCCCTGTGCTTCTTGCCGGATTAACGGATGTATTTGTGATGGGGATGCTGATTAAATGAATTAATGTCAGACAAAACCCAATGGCAATTGGTGCCATTCCCGCAGGGGCGCGTTTATCAGTTGCCCCCATGATCACCAATATAAACATCATCGTCATAACGACTTCTGTGATTAATGCAGATGTCATGGAATAGCCGCCGGGTGAATGTGCACCGTAACCGTTTGATGCAAAACCTGCGGTAACGTCAAAACCCATTTGACCGCTGGCAATTAAATAAAGCACGCCGCCACCAAGAATGCCGCCAATGACTTGAGCAATAATATACGGTAATAATTGATTGGCCGGAAAACGCCCGCCAGCCCATAACCCAACAGAAACCGCAGGATTTAAATGACAGCCGGAAATATGCCCGATGGCATAGGCCATGGTTAAAACCGTTAATCCAAACGCCAACGAAACGCCAAGCAACCCAATGCCAACGTCAGGAAATCCCGCCGCCAGAACCGCACTACCGCAACCGCCAAGAACAAGCCAAAATGTACCTATACCTTCAGCAACATATTTTTTCATGATAATTTCCTTTTTATTATAGCCCGATAAACCATCGGGATTGGTACTTTTTATTTTACTAATAATAACTAAAAGGGACACATAAACAGTATCTGTCCTCTCCCTAAAAATCAAGTGCGCCACTCCTTTGAGCACGAAGACATCAAAAATAACAACCGAACCCCCAATACCAATACTCTCCATTAATGATCCAACCCAGGCGCGGACTTCATCGTTAAAATGGATATGTAATAGTAAGTCGGCTCCGACTAGAACCCCGCACAGATGGGATTGTGCCGTTAGCCTAAGCGCAAGCGCCAGCGCCTGAGGCCAAACTAAAAAAACAAATCCTCAAATATAAACCCCATTAATATTGATCTCAACTTTTGTTGAACAAATACGAGAACATTTTAATCAATTACTTTAAACGCCATATATTGCATCTAATCTATATTAAATTTGTATAGTAATAACGTTTTTTTTTCATTATTATTTGCACAAACTTAGTATTATAATACATGTCAAGTTAACGATATTTAGTAAAAATTGAGGATCGTTTCATCAAAATGAAGACATCAAGTCAAAATAAGCCTTCTGGCCTAACTTCCACGAAAGGCCAAAATAAAGTACCAAGACGAATTCATGAGCTTCAGGATTTTCAAACTAAAGACGAAGATCTATTTGTCTTAGATCATTTTGGTCAACCAATAAAAAGTGTTGATACTTGGCAAATTGAGGTTAGCGGGCACGTTCAACAATCATTAGTAATAACGTCTCAAAATTTAAGTGATTTTCCAGAAACTTCCATCTCGGCTTTTCATAAATGTGCTGGTAGCCCGTTTGCGCCAATAGAACCAACACCTGACCGTGTTGGCAATGTGCTATGGTCAGGAATTAAATTGGCTGATGTCCTTAAGAAAGTGAGCGTTAATAACTCGGCAGAGTTTATTTGGGCTAGTGGTAAAGATTATGGTTCCTATCACGGTGCAGAACCTCAACATTACTGTAAAGATCTTAGATTAGATAGAGCGCTGAGAGAGGAGGTGTTGATAGCTACTCATTTAAATGGAGAGCCTCTGTCTCCTGAGCGAGGTGGTCCATACAGGTTGGTCATCCCTGGATATTATGGAACCAACTCTGTAAAATGGTTAACTTCGATTAAAGTTGAGGAAAAACGTTGCGGGAGTATTTTTACCACGAAATATTATGTAGATAAAAATGAAAACTTAGACGGTACTATTAATCATACCCCCGTATGGAGCGTTGAACCAGATTCAGTAATTTCTTCTCATATAAATAACTCAACCATTGAAAATCGAGAACAATGGAACATTTCGGGATGGGCGTGGGGAGATAATGAGATTGCAAAAGTAGAAGTTAGTTTAGATAATGGAGAAACATGGTGTCTCGCTAATCTAGAGTCAAGAATAGATTATTCTTGGCAAAAATTTAGCTTGTTAATCGATTTCGCATGTTCGAACCATTGTTTGCTACTGAGCCGCGCCACAGATAAAACAGGCCGCATTCAACCACTTAGCGGTGCGCGAAACGCCTCAGTTCCTATTACTGTTCATGTTATCTAAATAGGTAATTGAATGTCTGTTTTTAACGGTGATTTCAAGTGGTCGTTGCAGCGCAACGGATCAATGGGTTTTAATGCATTTGATTAGACCTCGGCTCCGCACTATCAATGCTCTCCATATATGATCCATCCTAGGCGCGGACTTAGATGTTTAAATGGATAGATAATAATAAGTCGGCTCCGACTAGAAACTCTCACAGAAGCGACTGTGCCGTTAGCCTAAGCGCAAGCGCCGGCGCTTGAGGCCAAACAAATAAAGCAAAGCCTCAAATATAAACCCCACCAATTATGCTCCAAGAAAAATACTCAGACTATTGACAGACATGTCTTTTTAGAAACATAGTTAGGTCTATCCACAAGAATTCAAGGGGGATGAGATGATTTTAAAGGGGGAAATGGAAATCATTTGTATCTGCCCTCTTTGATTGAAGGCTGTTTATTAATTCAGTTGTTGAATTAAACATTACTATAAAATCTGAAAAAATTGAAAGTTATTATGGCAGAAAATAAATTAATAAAAAAATTGTGGTTGTTTTACGATTCTGAAAAAATTAGCACCGAATCAAAAAAATATAATTCTTTAGGTTTTTTCAGGAAAGCTAAAAATCTCTTATGTACATTTATTTTCATAGTTATATTAATTTCTCTAATTACGGTATTAGCTAACGTACCAGAAAAAGAAGCTATCATCGTGGTTACTATGTTTTATATAATAATATTACCATTTATATATTTAAATCATCGTTGGGCAATGATAGGAGCCTGCTCATTTTATGTTCTTGAAAGAATAGGGTTGATTATTTTTTTTCCAGGGAATCCGGTGTCTAAGTTATTATATGCATATATAATAATTGCATTAACATACAACAGCATTAAGGTCGCAACTAAAATACATAATGACACTAAATTGAAATCTGAAGAGTAGAATAATCAAAGGGGTCAGACACACTTGATTTGTCAAAGATTCAACAGGATCACGATTCCCAAAAATCTATCACCCGCCTTGCTCTTTTTGTCTAGCCTCAAGCGCCGGCGCTTGCGCTTAGGCTAACGGCACAATCGCAACTGTACAGGCTTCTAGTCAGTGCCGACTTATTAATATCTATCCATTTTAATACCGAAGTCCGCGCCTAGGTTGGATCATAATTGGGTGGGGATGGCTCAGCGGGGGTGTTTTATCGATAGTGGATTTAATTTACTTGAAAATTGATTATCCATAGGGCATATAATTATTGTTATATAGTAACAATAGTAAAGTTGGGTGGAGTTTCCTTGATAGTTAAAGAATTAAATGTAGCGGCATTGATGTTGTCGTTAATGGTATCGTCAAATTCATTTGCGGCAGAAAAAACAACAGCAAGTGCTGAAAATGATAATGTGGATAGAATTGTTGTTTATGGCCGTGCTGAACAGCTTATTGGAATAGCGCAGTCGGCGTCGGATGGTGTTGTAGGTTATGATGATTTTACCACTAGACCAATGCTAAGAGTTGGTGAATTGGTAGAAGTTATACCGGGAATGGTCGCGACCCAGCATAGTGGTTCCGGTAAAGCCAACCAATATTTCCTTCGTGGGTTTAATCTTGATCATGGAACGGATTTTTTGGCGACCTTGGAAGGGATGCCGATCAACCTTCCGACCCATGGGCATGGGCATGGATATCTCGATCTTAACTTTATCATTCCGGAAATTGTTGAAACGGTCAGTTACCGTAAGGGGCCTTATAGTGCCAAAGTCGGGGATTTTTCATCGGCAGGGTCAACAACCTTTAAAATATATGATCAGTTGGAGCAAAATTTTACCAAGGTCAGTATTGGTGAAGATGGGTATTACCGATTTGTCACGGGTAATGGTTTTGAGCTATCAGGAGGTGATTTGTTATTTGCTGCTGAAGGTCAGTTTTCCGACGGGCCATGGGTTTTGGATGATAATCTGAAAAAATATAACGCGCTTTTAAAATATACGCGTGATCACGGATATTTTAAAACATCCCTAATGGCAACGGCTTATAATTCTCAGTGGAATGCGACCGACCAGATCCCGCGCCGCGCCGTGACATCAGGATTAATTGACGAACGTGGTTTTATTGATGATGACCTTGGTGGAAATACAACGCGTTTGTCATTTTCCGCAAAAGTAGAATGGGAAAAACTAAAAACCCATTTTTATGGTCAATATTATGATTTAAATCTTTTTTCCAATTTTACATATTTTTTGGATGATCCCATCAATGGTGATGAGTTTGAACAGGTGGACACCAGAAATATCTGGGGAGGAAATATTTCTTATGAGGATGATTTTAATTTAAGTGAAATTGACTTTGTTTGGTCGCTTGGGGCGTCTTTGCGTTATGATAATATTACTGATGTTGGTCTTTATAAAACCAGTTCACGCGTGCGCCATCAAATCATTCGCGAGGACAGCGTTAATGAACTTGCCCTTGGCGGTTTTGGTGAAGTGAAAGCCTATATCAGTGATGATTTTCGTATTATAGGTGGCCTAAGGGTCGATCGTTACAGTTATGATGTTGATGCCTTTCGCGCCATAAATTCAGGTGGTGGCAATGATGCCGTTTTAAGCCCAAAAATTTCAGCCGCATATAGGGTAACGGATCAATCAGAAATATATGCAAATTATGGCCATGGTTTTCATTCAAATGATGTGCGTGGCGCGGCGGCAAAAATTGATCCACTTACTAACCTTGCTGTCACATCGGTGCCGATCATTTCAAAAAGCAAAGGCGCAGAAGTCGGTATCCGACTTGAACCAAATGAAGATTTAAATTTCACTGTGGCGGGATTTTGGCTTGAACTTGATTCTGAACTTGTTTTTGTTGGCGATGCCGGAACGACTGAAGTCAATGACGGCAGTCGGCGCTATGGACTTGAATTTTCAGGGTTTTGGCAGGCGGTAGATTGGCTTGCTTTTGACATAACCGCAGCGACAACGGACGCAAAATTTAATCTAGACCGTGATCAATATATTCCCGGGGCCGTTCGGTCAGTTATGGCGGCAGGGGCAACCGTGACATTAGAAAATGGCATAACCGGCAGCATCAGGTTACGTCATTTTGGCAGTGCGCCTTTGGCTGAAGATAATAGTTTTCGTTCTGATCCGACAACCCTCGTGAACTTTGGTTTGGCTTATGAATTTTCGTCATATACCATCGATTTAGATGTGTTTAATGTGTTTAATTCAAACAGCAATGATATCTCTTATTTCTATGCATCACAGCTTAAGGGGGAAGCCGCACCAGTTGAAGATTTGCATTATCATCCTGTTGAGCCTTTCACGGTTCGCATTGGGTTCACAATAAAATACTAATTTTTGTGAGTTCCGCTTGCGATACGGGCGCTTCAATGTTAGTTTTCCGCAAATAAAAACAGCTTTAATGAATAGAAGAGCAGAACCATTATGTCCGTTGATAAACAAACAGTTGCGAAGATCGCAAATTTGGCCCGTATTGAGGTTTCCGAGGATGAACTCGAAAACACAATGGGAGAGCTTAACAATATTATTGATTGGATCGAGCAGCTATCGGAAGTAAATACCGACGGTGTTGCTGCCATGACCAGTGTGGTTGCGGCTGATCTTCCGCGCCGTGAAGATAAAGTCACCGACGGTGGTTACCGCGACGAGGTTCTTAAAAATGCCCCTGTGGCCGAGCATGGCTTCTTTGCTGTGCCAAAAGTACTTGAATAGAGGGTATGATTATGACTGAATTTACAAAATTAACATTGTCCGAAGCACGTGATGCACTGCATAAGGGCGACATTTCATCGGTTGAGATTACATCGGCACATTTGGACGCCATTGATGACGCGAAAGAGCTAAACAGTTATATCGTGGTAACCGCCGACAAGGCGATGGACATGGCGGCAAAAGCCGACGCCATGATCAAAGACGGAACCGCCAAAGGAATGACCGGAATTCCCATAGGAATAAAGGATTTATATTGTACAAAAGGCGTTCATAGCCAAGCAGCAAGTCACATTCTTGACGGTTTTAAACCGGAATATGAAAGCACAGTGACATCAAACCTTTGGGATGATGGCGCGGTGATGCTGGGTAAAACCAACATGGACGAGTTTGCCATGGGGTCTTCTAATGAAAATAGTTATTATGGCCCGGTGAAAAATCCGTGGCGCGCTACCAAAGAAAATGGTGAATTATCAGATAAGAACACCGTGCCAGGCGGTTCGTCCGGTGGGTCTGCGGCGGCAGTTGCAGCTGATATATCCATTGCGTCAACGGGAACGGATACTGGCGGCTCAATTCGCCAGCCAGCGTCATTTACCGGACTTGTAGGACTTAAGCCAACATATGGTCGTTGTTCACGCTGGGGTATGGTGGCGTTTGCGTCGTCGCTCGATCAGGCGGGGCCACTTACTAAAACAGTTCGTGATGCCGCGATCATGATGGAAAGCATGGCCGGATATGATCCGAAGGATTCTACCTCAACCAATATTACCGTACCAAATTATGAAGCGGCGCTTACTGGCGATATTCGTGGCCTTAAAATTGGTGTGCCAAAAGAATATAGAGTTGACGGTATGCCGGACGGCATTGAAAAGCTCTGGCAACAGGGCATTGACTGGTTAAAGGATGCCGGGGCGGAAATTATTGATATCAGCCTGCCGCATACAAAATATGCGCTACCAACTTGTTATATTGTTGCACCGGCTGAATGTTCATCAAACCTCGCGCGTTATGACGGTGTCAAGTTTGGGTTGCGTGTTGATGGTGACAGCCTTGATGATATGTATAAAAAAACCCGCGCCGCCGGATTTGGTGACGAGGTGAAAAGGCGTATTCTCATTGGCACTTATGTCCTATCCGCCGGTTATTATGACGCTTATTACCTTAAAGCACAGCGTGTGCGGACCTTGATTGCCAATGATTTTAAGGCAGCCTATGAAAAGTGCGATGTGATTTTAACCCCGACAGCGCCAAGTGCGGCGTTTAATCTTGGTGAAAAAGTATCAGACCCGCTTTCAATGTATTTAAATGATGTGTTTACCGTTCCTGCGTCGCTCGCCGGGCTTCCGGGTATTTCGGTTCCAGCCGGATTAAGCTCTCAGGGGCTTCCGCTTGGTTTGCAGTTGCTCGGTCAGGCATTTGGTGAAGAACAGCTGCTTAAGGTGGCAGACGTGCTGGAAACAGCGGCAGGATTTAAAGCAAAACCCGCAAAATGGTGGGGAGAAAACACATGAGTAATTTATATCAAGGCGCAACAGGCGAATGGGAAGTGGTAATCGGACTTGAAATCCATGCCCAAGTGACATCGGAAGCAAAATTATTTTCTGGCGCATCAACAAAATTTGGCTCTGCACCGAATACACAAGTGAGCTTTGTCTGTTCCGCACAGCCCGGGATGTTGCCGGTCATTAATGAAGAATGCGTCCGTCAAGCCGTTCGTACTGGCCTTGCGATGGGTTGCAAAATTAATTTGCGTAGTGTGTTTGACCGTAAAAATTATTTTTATGCTGATCTTCCACAAGGATATCAAATTTCACAGTTCAAAGATCCGATTGTTGGAGAAGGTATTCTGACCGTTGATCTTGAAGATGGATCAACCAAGGATATTGGTATTGAACGCCTGCATTTAGAGCAAGATGCCGGTAAATCCATGCATGACCAACACCCGACGATGACATATGTTGATTTAAATCGTTCCGGTGTTGCATTGATGGAAATCGTCTCCATGCCGGATATGCGCAGCGCGGAAGAGGCCGGGGCATATTTCAGGAAAATACGCTCAATCGTTCGTTATGCGGGCACATGCGACGGTAATATGGATCAGGGTTCAATGCGGGCAGATGTTAATGTATCCGTTCGTCGTGTCGGTGCCGAGCTTGGTACGCGTACTGAAACAAAGAATGTAAACTCGGTCCGTTATATGATGCAGGTCATTGAGAGCGAAACCCGCCGTCAGGTGGACGTGCTTGAAGATGGCGGTACTATAAAACAGGAAACGCGGCTCTTTGAAGTGGCGACAGGGACAACACGGACCATGCGCTCAAAAGAAGAGGCACATGACTACCGTTATTTCCCTGATCCGGATTTATTACCGCTTGAGTTTAGTCAGGAATTTGTTGATGAACTGGCAAAAGAATTGCCGGAACTTGCCGATGCGAAAAAACAACGCTTTATTCGTGACCTTAATATAAACGCCTATAACGCCGACGTACTTGTTGCGGAAAAAGAAAGCGCGGATTATTTTGAAGAATTGCTTGCCGCGACTGTTGCAAAATCCGGCAAATCAGTTTCTGAACTTGGAACGCTGGTGTCTAACTGGGTGACGAGCGATCTTTTTGGTGCGCTTAAAAAGCTTTCTAAAGGAATTACCGAAAGCCCGGTTTCAACCGCGGATGCGGCGGAGCTTTTAAC
>JAESUD010000075.1 GCA_016763335.1 Emcibacteraceae bacterium
GACACCGGGTCGTCTTATTGATCATATGGGGACAGGAACCGTTAAGCTTGGAAATTGTCATACTTTTATTTTGGATGAAGCCGACCGTATGCTTGATATGGGCTTCATCGACGAAGTAAAAGAAATGCAGGCAGCTTTAAGAGAAGATCATCAAACGGTAATGTTTTCCGCGACAATGAACCCGAAAGTTCGCAGATTATCTGGGGAGCTATTAAATGACCCGGAATATGTGGAGCAGGTCCGTAAAAACCTTGTAGCCGAAACGATAACTCATAAACTTATGAATGTGAGACGTAAGAATAAAACGGATCTTCTTATTGAGCTTTTAAAAGATGAAAGCATTGATAAAGCACTTATTTTCTCCCGGACAAAAATTGGTGCCGATAATATATGCGGCATGCTCAAAGAAGCCTTTAGAGATACACCGATGCGTGTTGATGCAATCCACGGTGATAAAAAACAACGTACTCGTGAGAAAATCTTGCTTAATTTCCGCAAAGGCCGCACCAAATTTCTTGTTGCTACTGATGTGGCGGCGCGCGGCATTGATGTTGACGGTATTAGCCATGTTATAAATTATGAACTTCCGATTGAAGCTGAAAACTATGTCCATAGAGTAGGGCGTACGGGTCGTGCCGGACAGACGGGCATTGCGATATCATTTTGCGACCCAAGCGATATGCGCCTTTTGAAAGAGATAGAATCTCTTTTAAAAAGTAAAATTGATGTTGATGAAAATCATAAATATCATTTCGATATTTCAGAAATGCGCGAGTTTAAAAAAGGTGGTAAAGGCAAGTTTGGAAGAAGCCGTGACCGTAAAAAAGAAGGCGGCTACTCGAAAAAACGTTCTGACGGACCAGGAAGCAAGCGTAAGGAATTTAACAAGCCTGATAGAAGTACCCGCCGTCCGGAGAAATCCGAATATTCTGATAAACCGCGCAAAAAAGCATATCATAATGATAATGATAATGGAAAATTTGATAACGTAAAATCAAAATATGCTGCAAAACCTAAAAGAGCCTATGACCCAACTCGGGATAATTATAAAAATGATTCAGTGACTTTTGATGATGATCCGGTATTGCAGAAGCTTCGTGGTAAGCCAGTAAGACGTAAACCCACAGAGCAAGACGAGACAAAAGGTAAGCGTCAGAAAAAATACGATAAAAAGCAAGACACAGCGATTAAAGGTAAAAAGCGTAAGCCACAAGCCAAGCGTGGCAATGATCCGTCAAAAACCAAACAAACAGGTGGCCATAAAACATTCTCACCGAAAAGGACAATACTTCGCACTAATCGCGCCAGTTAGCATAAGTTATTGAATGTTTAGAACTTATTGTGTTAAATTAGCGAGACATAATATTGATTGAGGGAAAATGAGCAATATTTTAAAAGTTGTTGCGCTGTTTGCATTGGTTTATATTTCATGGAATTTTTTGAATGCAAAAAGTTTTGATGAAGGTGTGGTTGCTTATCAAAGTGGTGATTTTGAAAGTGCTTTTGAAATATTCTTATCCGAAGCGGAAAAAGATCATCAAGAAGCTCAATATAGCGTTGCACACATGTATAATAACGCTCTCGGTGTTGGCCAGGATTATGCGCAAGCCTTAAAATGGTATGGTTTGGCCGCAGAATCCGGCCATCCAATTGCTCAGTCTGACCTTGGCACTATGTATAAAAACGGTAATGGTGTTGACGTTGATTTTTCGGCGGCGATGACATGGTTTCTCAGATCATCGGAACAAAATTATTTCACGGCTCAATTTAAAATTGGGCAGTTATTTTATCAAGGCGCCGGGGTAGATCAGGATTATGAACAGGCCTTAAATTGGTATCTTCTTGCGGCGGCGCAGGGCATGACGATGGCCCAAAGAAGTCTTGGTGTCATGTATAAATTGGGTCAGGGAACGCCGGTTAATAATGTTTATTCTTATATGTGGTTATATATCGCCAAAACCCGTGGTGACGGTAACGCCAGCTCAATTTTGCTTGAATATAACGCAGAAATGTCAGCCGATACAGTAGAGCAGGCCATCAACCTGGCCAATCAATGGCTTGCTAATAATTAATATTTCATTCTTCAAAAATAATTTAAAATAACGAATTAAAGGGTGGGACGAGAAACCCACCCTTCAACCCTCATTCTGCCGCTCTTTCATTTAACGGCATAATGTTTGCGTTTTGCTTTTGCATTTTCAATGCTCTTCTTCTTACCCGCATATAATATAATGCAGGCACGAATATTAATGCCAGTAATGTCGCGCCGACCATGCCGCCGGCAATGGCGGTTGCCAGTGGTGGCCACATGGCATCACTAAACATTATCAGCGGTAAAAACCCGCCAATGGTGGTGAATGTGGTTGATATGATATGGCGGGTTGAGCTTATCGTGACATCAATGATGGCTTTCTTATCAGCGTTTCTGGCACCTTCATTGTCGCGTAGTGCTGCAAGAACAACAATGCTGTCATTAATTGCCAGCCCAATAAGCCCCATAGTGCCCATAATGCCTGTAAAACCCATGGTAAAGCCAAATAACCATAATGACAGCAGTGCAAGTCCCGCACTAAAGAAGGCAACAGCGCCAATGATAAAAGCAGATGTGAAGCTGTTAAACGCTAACACTAGAATACCGATCATTACAACGAGTAATGGTAATACGGTTGAAAATAAACCGCCTTCGGAACGGGCACGCTTTTCTTCTTCGCCGCCAAATTCAAGCGTATAGCCAACAGGCATTTCAAAACCTGATGCTGCTAACCTTTTACGGAAATCAATTAATGTGGCACCGGGTAGGCTATAGGGATAGACATATGCCTGTACAACATTCATGCGTCTGCTATCGCGCCGCACAAGGGTACTTATGGTTGGGACAATTTCCATATGGCCGAGTGATGAAAGCGGTACACCGGATATATGTCCGCCGGACACGGCGATGCTTCCATTTGCCGCGACCATAGAATTATTTAAAATATAATCCAGATCAGTACGGTTTTCATTACCGTAACGAACACGTACTGGCAATTCTTCTGTACCTTCAAGGACGCTACCGCCCACTTGACCTTCAAGAGCATTATTTAATTGTTGGGCAATTTGGTTTAGTTTTAGTCCAGCACGCTCGACCGCGTTTTTATCGGGAACAAATAATAATTTCTTCTGACTGAAATTGGTTTTTATCTGTGTGTAACTAACCCCTTCGGTTTGGGCGAGGATGCGGCGGATCTCTTCACCAGACTGGGTCAGCACGGTTAAATCCTGGCCGTATAAAAGTATTTCAACAGGGGCTTCAAATGGTGGCCCTTGTTCAAATGGTAACGCGAGTACCATTGCGTCCGGGACTTCAGCAATGAGGTCTTTTTGAAGTTGCGGTAATATGGCGCGGGTATCGTCGGGGGAACGGGTATTCACAAATGCTCCCGCAAAGCTGCTTACCCCATCATTAGCAAGGAAAGTATTATAAAACACGCCGGGTGGGTTCTCGCCAACGACCCATACATCACTGGTAATTTCCGGATAACGGGCGAATACTTCGCGAACTTTGGCAACTTGCCTTGTGGTTTCCGCTAGACTGGCTGTGGTTGGCATTTTAAGCTGCACTTGGAACTGGTCGCGGTCCCCAGGTGGAAAAAATTGTTGCACCAACGTAGACGCGAGGATAAAGCCGATAATTGGCAACGTAACAGCAATCATTGCCGCCTTTTTCGGATGATCAAGACACCATGTCAGCACATTACGGTATTTTTCCCTAAGCGGGATATTATGATATCCATTTTCCAAAATTTCATTAACATTAGAAATGCCATTTTCGTTTGTTGGTTCCTTTATACCTTTAAAGAAGTCATTTTTGTCAAGATAACCGGCGAGGGCAGGAATGATCGTAAGCGCAAGGAACAAGGATGAAACCAGTGAGAAAATAACAGCAAGTCCGATTGTTCCGATAAATTCACCGGTTGGTCCCGGGGCAAGAACAATGGGCATAAATGTAAGTGATGTTGTCGCTGTCGATGCCAGTAAGGGAATAATCAGATGTTTGGTCATTTTCGATATGGAAGTGGCAACATCAATACCTTTTGCGCGCGAATATTTATATTTATCAATGGCGACGATGGCGTTATCGATTAATAACCCAAGAGCAATAATAATGCCGGCAATGGACATTTGATGCAGGTTGACACCCATCATATTAAAAATAGCCATTACCATTAAAATAGTGAGCGGCAAAGATGTGGCGACGAGAATAGCACTACGCCAACCCATCATAAAGATCATCACGCCAATAATAATCGCGCAACTGATGAATATATTTCCGACCAGCTTGGAAAGGCGTTCGGTTACATAACGGTCTTGCGAGAATATAACGTTGATTTCGATGCCTTCTGGCAGAATTTCTTTATAGGCTTCGGTGGCGGCATACATTTTTTCGGCCCATTGATCGACACGAACATTTTGGTCAACCTTGGCGCCGATTATTACGGCTCGCTCGCCGTTTATCAGTGCATTGGCACTCGCTGGCGATTTGATGGTTTTTTTAACTTCGGCAATATCACCAACCCGTAAAAATTCACCACTTGGCAGTTGTTTTAAAATTATACTGCGGATGCGGTCTTCAGATTTTAATTCGCCGCTCACTTCGACCAGAAGATCATTATATTTTGCCCGTACTTGTCCGGCGGGGATTTTACTGTCTGCGCTTGCGATTGTCTGTGAAACTTGCGCCACCGTTAAGCCGACGGATGCAAGGGCATCAGGGTCAATGGTTACAAGCACTTCTTCTTCTGGTTCACCAAATATACCCGTATCAACGGTGCCGGGTATTGGGGCAATGGCGCGCTCGAACTCTCTACCGAAACGGCCAAGAATATCAAGTTGCGGTTCTACATCCTTATTTTTCCACGTTAGGCCGATCATGAATGTATAAACTGGACTTTCACGGTCAAGCATATATGGCTCACCCGCACCCGCAGGTAAGAACGGTGTTACATCACCAAGTTTATCACGGACTTTCGACCAAATATTTTCCAGATCTTCACGGGCAATGTTTTCTTCAAGCTCAACGGCGATGTTTGAAACGCCAGCGCGCGATGTACTGTTGACTTGTCTGATCTCATCAATACGGGCGAGGGCGGCTTCAATTTTTTCAGTAACGAGTGCGTCAACACGTTCGGCACTTGCCCCGGCAAATGTCGTGACGATGACATCAAACCTATGGGCAATCAGCGGATCTTCCTGACGCGGGATTGATGAAAGTGCCGATAGGCCGGCAACGAAAATAAAACCAAGAACAAGAGCCGTTAAGCGTTTGTTTCTATAAAATAAATTACTCCACATAATCAGTACCCTTGGTTAGCTTTAACCAGAAAGCCGGTAGCGAGGCGGTGAGTGCCGCTCGAAACAACTCTATCGCCGTCTTTAAGGGTGCCGCGAACGAATACGCGGTCTGCTTCGGTGTAAACCACTTGTAATTCCTGACGCGAAAGCAATGATAAGTCGTTATAACCTTCAAGCGGCAATAAACTATAAGCACTCCATAACCCGCGACGACTTTCCGCCAACGCTTCGGTAGGAAGCCAGAAACCATTTTCATAGACATCAACTTCCATGGTCATTTCAACAAGGCTGCCGGGGCGAATATTGCGGCCATCGGCAATGTCAAATATTGCGGTAACGGTTCTGGTATTTTGATCGACCTTGCCAATGACCGAACGCAATGTTGCCTTAATTTCAGTATTCATTTGTCTGAATTTATAATTGTCACCAATGATTAAACTGGCAGCGGTACTTTCAGATAAACCGAGGCGAATTTCAAGTTTACTGTCTTCAATAAGGCGGATCATCGGACCGCCGCCCATGCCGAATGATGCGCCTTCATCGCGGTATCTTGCAATGACGTTACCATCAAAACGCGCCCGCAATGATGACATTTCACGGTCAACATTAAGGGAAGCAAGGGCGGCGTTTACTTTAGTAACGGTTGAGCCAGCAGTTATGTCGCGTGCTTTGGCGCTATCAAGTTCATTTTTTGCCTGATCAAACCGTGCCTGTGAAATATGTCCGTTTTCTTTTAAAATCTCATAACGTTCATAATTGGTTTGAACGCGGGTGAGGGTTGCTTTTGCCTCAATCTCCATGGCAATTGCCGCTGCGAGGTCAGCATTAAGTTCTTGTTGGGTTGCGTCTAATTTACGCATATCGAGTTTGGCGAGAATGTCACCTTTTTTTACCTGATCGCCTTCATCAACCAATACTTCAGCAAGTATGCCGGAACGATCAAAACCATGATCACTTTCGCGCGCGGCAACGACCTGTCCGGAAATTTTTTGTTTGGTAGAATATTTTTCTATTTCTTTAACCAATATTGTGTTTACCGTTAATGCCTTTGATATATCTAGTCCATCCGTACTGGCGATGGCGCGACTGGATATTTCTGTCGCACGCGTTATCACCAACCCAGATATAATAACCGCTATTAACATTAATGTTATTGTCGGGACAGGTTTTGTTTTTAAGCTGACTGTAAAAAAATTTATGCTTTTTTGAATTTTAGAATGAGATGTTCTGGACATTTCATCACCTGGTAAATTAAGAGAATCATAAGTATGTATTCACCGTAAACATATTCGATATATTGACAGTGTCAACATTAATTTATAAGCGATTGAAAATGTTGGAAATATTGATTAAATAGTTTATGATAAAATATAAAATTATGGAGTGTAAAAATGCGTTTTGATGATGAGCTGTTCAACTATGTACTAGGCGCGGCAAAAGAGTTTGAAAATGGTTTGGATGATAATCCGGTTGTTCCATCAGCGGATAATATAAAGGCTATTGAAATTTTTGATGAGCCATTACCAAAAGGCAAAACAAAAGCTCTTGATGTTATTGAATTACTTCATGAAGTAGGAACGCCAGCAACCACATTAAGCCGTGGCGGTCGGTTTTTTGGCTTTGTGGTTGGCGGCACGTTACCAGTTGCTGTTGCGTCAAGTTGGTCGACGACCACATGGGATCAGAACCCAGCCTTAACCATGCTTGGTTATGTTAATGCCAAGCTTGAGCAAGTGTCACAAAAATGGATTGTTGAATTACTTGAACTTCCAAAAACAAGTGCAGTTGGTTTTGTAACCGGGGCGACAATGGCTGGGTTTACGGCCCTTTCATCAGCCCGTCATAGAATATATAAAAACCTTGGATATGATCTTAAGGTTGGCGGCTTGAGAAACGCGCCAAAAATTCGTTTTATTATCAGCGAAGACATCCACGCAACTAATATTCGTGCCCTTAACTATATGGGGTACGGTACTGATGAATTTGAATTTGTTCCTGTTGATAAACAAGGCAGGGTTATTGTTGATCAAATGCCCGCGCTTGATAGTCGTTGTATAATTCTTATCCAGGCGGGTAATATTAATAGTGGGGCGTTTGATGATTTTCCTGCAATTTGTGAACTGGCGAAAAAAGCAGGTGCGTGGGTGCATGTGGACGGTGCATTTGGTGGTTGGCTTAAAGTATCAAAGACAAGATCGCATCTGGTTAAAGGAATGGAGCAGGCCGACAGCTGGTCAATTGATTGTCATAAATGGTTAAATGTACCCTATGATAGTGCCATTGCCATATGTCGTGACCGCGAAGCAATGATTGAAACTTTCACCATATCCGCTAGTTACCTGACCACAGACGGTGACCGCATCCCTAATAATTTTACGCCTGAATTATCACGGCGGGCAAGGGGTGTTGATGTCTGGGCGGCGCTTAAGCATCTGGGGCAAGACGGTTTTGGTGAATTAATTGAC
This sequence comes from Emcibacteraceae bacterium, assembly GCA_016763335.1. Lineage (GTDB taxonomy): Bacteria > Pseudomonadota > Alphaproteobacteria > Sphingomonadales > Emcibacteraceae > Pseudemcibacter. The sequence continues at coordinate 7,797 of JAESUD010000075.1, forward strand.
CGCTGCTCTGATCATGCCAAATGGTTTTCAGGTGCGCTTGATAAAATTGGTTTTACCATCATGAATGATGTTGTGATTAATCAGGTTGTTTTCTGCCTTGATGATAATGATGACGCACGTCTAAAAGACATAATGGATAAAGTTGCGCTAAGCGGTAAAGCATGGTTCGGACCAACCCGTTGGCACGGCAGAGATGTGTACCGCATGAGCATTTCATCACACGAAACCACAAAAGCAGACCTTGATGTGGCATTAGAGGCTATTAAAGAAGCAATGGAAGAATAATTATTTTTCAGGTAGATTAATGCTCAGTTTTTCTATTGCACTATCAATTGGAATAAAGAAACTTATACCTTCGGCATCTCTTATTTTGCTTACAGTAATTGCGACGACTTCACCAAATTCATTGACCAAAGGGCCACCACTATTGCCGCCATTCACAATTGTATCGCTTTGTAGCATCGTCTGGTCGGTTTTTTCGTCTTTACGGTAAGTGCTAACAATGCCGGACGAAATGGAACCTTGAAGGTCTGCATTGGTTGGGGCACCAATGGCATAAACTTTAGAGCCTATTTCAGAGTAATTAAATTTCAATGCCAAGGTTTTTAACTTTGATAAGGGGATTTTTACCAATGCCACATCACGTTGCTGATCTTTCCTGATCACATCACCTTCTATTTCCATGCCATTGTTAAAGGCCACAATTACGGTGTATTTGACCCCACCACATGCTGATTGGTTAATATATAACCATCAGAGCTGATAATAAAACCTGACCCGTGTCCACTATTGGTTTTTATGGTGACGACAGAATTTATTACCTTGGCAAGGCTGATGGCATCAGTATCTGTTGAAACAGGTTGATATTTAACAAGCAAGTCATCAAAATGAGTTTTAAATTTTTCAGGTTCCTTGGTAAGGAGATCATAAAAATCCTGATCGGCTAGTAATTTTTTCATTGAATTTCGGACAGCTACCTTTGGGCTTATAGTATCGGACAATGTTTGAAAAGTCTTATCAGCTGCAGAACCTTTAAAGGATTCTTTGAAAATAATTTTTTTTGCAAGTGGGTCATATACTTGCCATTCCAACGTATAAGAATAACTGGATTTATATTGTGGTTTTCCTTCTTTTTTTAGAAAAACCCATTTTTTATATGAACAATTGTTTACCACAATTTCTATAATGCGACCCGCTATGAAATAAGCGGGTTCTTCCTTATTAATTTCATTAAATAATAAGCCCGATGCGTCAGGAGCATTGTATTTAGCATTAACTAATTCATCATTTAAAAGCCGTACTAACTCTTCACTTGTTAAGGGGTCTTTATCTGTTCGAAAAAATATATCTTGATCATAGTGACAAGACTTCCCATCATATCTTATACCGATTTTAGAGTTATTTGGCACATCATTAATTACTTGCATTACCTTCACAGGAATAGTTTTTACACCCGCAGGTACTATAAATGATTGATCATAATTTTTTGATGTGGATTGTGCATGAGACTGTGAAATTGATAAAAGGCAAAAAAGGATCAGTTTTTTCATGGTTTCCCCGCTAAATAATACTTACATAATAAACTTTACCAAACGATATCATCACTTGTTAAGATGTCAATTTATTTGTACATTATTTGTTCTTTTGAGATTTAAAACGAATGAAGCTAAGAATGTCATAGGCGTAAAGACTTGGGCCGCTGTTAAAGTGGAATATTTCGGACAGGTGATTATGGTCCATAACCTGTTTGACCATCGGCATCTCGCCGTCGCGGCGGTAAAGAGCATCTATGATGCGTGATGCCTGATATTGGAAATTATCCTTGTCGTATTCGGCGTAGGAAATAAAGACCGGTATTTTACGTCCATCCAGTTTATGCAGAACCGAACGCACAGGATAAAGTTTATTATCACTGCCAAAATAATCATAATACTGCGGGTCGGCTTCATGGTTTAAGATATCGGCATCATAAAGCGATCCACTGGCGAGTAAAGCGCCTTTTA
>JAESUD010000076.1 GCA_016763335.1 Emcibacteraceae bacterium
AATAGACGCTTCACCAGCCACATCAATCACCAGTGCATTCGGATGGGCAATCTGCGCACCGATTGCGGCCGGAAAGCCGTAACCCATGGTGCCAAGCCCGCCCGATGTCATCCACCGGTTCGGTTCCTCAAAACCAAGATACTGCGCCGCCCACATTTGATGCTGGCCAACCTCGGTTGTGAAATATACATCCTTGTCTTTGGTTAATGCCTGCAAACGTTCAACCGCATATTGCGGCATAATAACATCGCTTTTATTATTATAAGCCAGACATTCTCTTGAACGGAAATGATTAATTTCTTCCCACCAGCCTTTGAGTGCCGGGGCGTTGATTTTATGACGGCCTTTTTTCCAAAGTTTGATAAATACTTCAAGAACTTCCCCAACATCACCAACTACAGGAACGTCAACCTGGATGATTTTATTGATCGATGAACGATCAATATCAATATGAATTTTCTTTGAATTGGGTGAGAAAGCATTAATGCGCCCCGTCACACGATCATCAAAGCGCGCGCCAACACAGACCATAACATCACAGTCATGCATGGCATTGTTTGCTTCAAATGTGCCGTGCATTCCGAGCATTCCAAGAAAAAGCGGATCAGATGCCGGATAAGCACCAAGGCCCATCAAAGTACTCGTGATCGGCGCACCGGTCATTTGAACAATTTTACGCAGAAGCTTCGACGCCTTTGGTCCAGAATTTATAACGCCGCCACCAGTATAAAATATAGGTTTCTTGGCAGTGGCAAGTAATTCAACGGCTTGTCTTATCGCATCATCATCGCCTTTAAATGCCGGGCGGTAACTGCGGTGTTTGATCTCGCCTTTATGTAGAATCTCACTTTCCAGAATTTGCACATCTTTTGGAATATCAACAACGACAGGTCCAGGGCGTCCGGTTGTCGCAACATGAAATGCTTCATGGATCACCCGCGACACATCATCGCTTTTACGGATCAAATAATTATGCTTGGTGCAGTGGCGGGTAATACCAACGGTATCCGCTTCCTGAAAAGCATCAGTGCCAATCAGCTGCACGGGAACCTGACCGGTTATACATATAAGCGGAATACTATCGAGCATCGCATCCGTTAATCCGGTAACCGCATTGGTCGCGCCGGGGCCGGATGTAACCAGAACAACACCGGGTTTTCCCGTTGAGCGGGCATATCCCTCGGCTGCATGCACAGCCGCTTGCTCATGGCGGACAAGAATATGTCTTATCTTCTTATGATTATGAAGTTCATCATAAATCGGCAGCACAGCACCGCCCGGATATCCGAAGATAACCTCTACTCCCAAATCTTCCAAAGATTTGATGAGTATCGCAGCGCCACTTTTTGCTTTCGAAGACATAACGTCGACCTTTCTTTATTTGTTAACCGGTTTAAAAACGGAATTTCCATTATTAAGCATATATAATTCTATGATTAAAGCTTAGTTTTATAAAGGCTTCCACCCCTAATCACAAACAAAATATGTATATTTAACATTTCATAATTTGCATCAACTTAATGATATAATATTATCAAGTCAACCTAATTATTGAAATATAATTACAAAATAATGGATTTTTCTTTAATAAAATTACAATATTCGCTTTTCCCAATCAGAAAATTGATTTCTAAACCATGTCATTTGACGCTTGGAAAATTGGCGCGTCGCAATTTGACTAAGAGTAATTGTATCCTCAAACGTTGAATTTCCTTTAATAAAATCAATAATTTGCGGCACGCCAAGTGATTTCATAACCGGAAGATTATTGGGGTATTTAAAGCTAATAAGCGCCCTTACCTCTTCAATGACATCACCCTGCTCTATCATACGCTTGAAGCGTTGATTGCATCTCTCATAAAGTTCTGCACGGTCACGAAGTAGGATATGCTTGCTCATTTCGACATCTTGATCAATAAGCCCCCCGGTTTCCGGCTCTGCTTGCCATAGTGCCAGACTTTGCCCGGTTGATAATATAACTTCAAGGGCGCGGGAAATACGCTGGCTATCGCCCGGCGCTAGCCGCAAGGCCATTTCAGGATCAAGTTCGGATAATTTCTTATGGGCAATTTCTGAACCAAGTTCTGTCACTTCCGCGCGAACTTTTTGTCTTATAGTGCTATCTATTTCCGGCACTTTCGAAAGGCCATAAACAAGTGCTTTTAAATAAAGCCCTGTGCCCCCTACGACGATAGGCATTTTGCCCCGCGACCAGATACCATCAATGACACCGCGCGCGAGGTCGCGCCAGCGCTGCGCAGAACACGGGTCATCACCCTTTAATATACGGTAAAGATGGTGTGGAGTTTGTTCCATTTCATCAACACCAGGACAGGCAGTGATGATTTTGAGTTCGCGGTATATCTGCATGCTATCAGCATTGACGATTTCACCGTCATGTTGCCGCGCCCATTCAAGGGCCAAAGATGACTTGCCGCTAGCCGTTGGCCCGCCGAGCAGTATTATTTTACGCATGCCTCAATTTCCAGTTCCCTAAGCGCGAATGATATTGTAGATATACCAGCAGATAAATAATTTCTACAGGCTAATTTTAATGACCTACGTTCTTACTTTAATATCAAATACCGAAGATGCGGCAATTAGTGATGGTATAAAAGATAAATATGCAAAATTATTGCAGGTAACATCCGTTAATTGGCTCAACAAAAATGTTGCCCTTGATTTATTTTGCGATAATAAAATTGAGGATAACCTCCTTACCCTGCTAGAGAATGAACCATTTGATTTCGCCTTTCAACATATTAATAATAGACGCAAAAAATTATTAGTTGCCGATATGGATTCAACCATCATTCAAGTTGAATGTATTGATGAGCTTGCTGACTTTCTTGGCATTAAAGACAAAGTTTCCCACATCACAGAAGCCGCCATGCGCGGCGAACTTGATTTCAAAGAAGCCTTAAGAGAACGCGTCGCGCTGCTTGCCGGATTAAAAGTTGATGACCTTGAAACAGTTTTTAATGAACGCGTCAAACTGACACCCGGTGCAATCACTTTAGTTAAAACCATGAACGCGAATGGCGCTAACACTATTTTAGTGTCTGGCGGCTTTACATATTTCACCGAAAAAGTATCAAAAATCACAGGCTTTAAGGTAAACCGTGCCAATACACTGATGCACGAAAATGGCGTCCTTACAGGTAAAGTCGGCGAACCGATTGTTGATTCCAATACCAAAATTAATTCACTACGCGAATTTCAAAAAAAAGCAGCGCTAAAAGAAAGTGAAATCATTGCGGTTGGTGACGGTGCTAATGATATTCCCATGCTTGAGGGTGCTGGAATCGGTGTCGGGTTTAAGCCGTTCCCCACCGCAGCAAAAGCAGCGGATGTGGTATTAAATCACGGTGATCTTACCGCTTTACTATATATACAAGGTTATTCAATTGGTGATTTTGTAGATAGATAACATTATGCTACACTTCCGAGTATCAAGGGAGCATCATAATGAAAAAGAAAATTTTAAAATCACTTATCTTACCACTTCTGTACACATTACCGCTTCAGGCGCAAAGCGCGGAACTGGATAAACTGGTTTTACCAGACGGTTTTTCAATTGAGTTATATGCTAACGTGCGAAACGCACGCCAAATGTCCCTCGGCGATGACGGCACCGTTTATGTTGGTACGAGAAACCGTGCGGGTGGGCGAATTTTTGCCATACCCGATGCGGACGGCGACGGAAAAGCGGATGAAGTAATAACCATTGCACGCGGACTAAAGTCCCCATCCGGACTGACCTATCATGAGGGCGATTTATATATTGGTGCCATCAGCCGTATATACCGCATTAAAAATATTACTGATAACTTCAGGAATAACCCAACCCCGGAAGTACTCACCGCCGACTTACCCGATAAAACCCATCATGGTTGGAAATTTATTGAATTTGGCCCAGACGGACTTTTATATATTCCTGTGGGGGCCCCGTGCAATATTTGTGAGCCGGACGGTGATGTATTTGCATCAATTCATACAATGGACGTCAATAACCCGGACGCCGGAATAACCCGTTATGCCAGCGGCGTCAGAAACACAGTCGGATTTGATTGGGACCCGGTAAGCGGCGATCTATGGTTTACCGACAATGGTGCTGATACATTAGGCGACGAAATGCCCGCCGATGAGCTTAACCGTGCGCCAAAACCCGGTCATAATTTTGGCTACCCTTATATTCATCAGGGCGATACGCCAGACCCAAAATTTGGCGATGGTAAATATGCCGCCGATTATACCCCGCCGGCACAAAAACTAGCACCACACGCAGGCGCAGTTGGCATGGCGTTTTATAAGGGCGACATGTTCCCCCCAAAATATAAAAACAATATAATCATTGCCGAACATGGTTCATGGAATAGGACAAAGGCTGCGGGGCATACCGGACATATGCTGACACTGGTTACAGTTGAGGACGGGGAAGCAGTTAATTATGAGCCTTTCATCACCGGATTTTTACAAAATAATAAATCATGGGGACGTCCCACTGATGTTCTTGAATTAAAAGACGGCAGCCTGCTTATTGCTGACGACGAAGCCAACGCCCTATACAGGGTGACATATAATAAGTAACAGCCAATTTATTTTGTTAATTTAAATAAGTTTTAAGTTTTATTTCCTAAACTCGCCACAACTAAATCTAGCAAAAGGAAATGAAAATGAAAACGATTTTAAGACTTGGGGGCCTTTTGGCTTGCATTTTATGTTTACCTATAACTGCCTATTCTCAAGGCCATCCGAGCGATGGGCTATATATTGGACTTGATGGTTCCTATGACAAGACTACCGAAACTTCCACTCTAATTCCAGGGGCCGAAGGAGCAAACCTTCTTGTCATCCCTTCCCCAGCGATATATGATCTTAATGGTATTGCTGCTGGTATATTTGTCGGCTATAGACAATCCAGTGGCCGTTTTACAGTTGCTGTTGAAGCACGGTACGGATATGGTTTTGCATCCAACGATGCGGGTAACGATAGCTTCAAAATAACTGGTGAGTATGGTGCATCTGTGCTTCCTGGATTTTGGATTTCAGACGAAATTGCCATATATGGTCGCCTCGGGTTTTCACAATTAAGCCTTAGCAGAACCTATCAAACTATAATCCATAGAAATACTGATAGCGGCCTTCATTATGGTGGAGGCATTCAAATATTTGCAACAGATATGATCTCAATAAGAGCAGACTATACTCGTGCAACATATAACCATAATATGCGTCTCAATGTTACAATTGATCCCGGTCAATTAACACAGCGTACCGTATCAATCCCATTTTTTAGCAATCTTAAAAGGGACCGTTTCCAAGTCTCATTAATATCAAAATTCTAACAAACAGATAAAAATTCAAAGGCCGGAACATGTTCCGGCCTTATTTCTTATTCGTTATGAATTAACATATTCAAACATTGTATCTGCATCCGATACCTCAAACGGGTCGGTTGGGCAATTATCACCAAAACCGTCTTCGGAAAATACTTTGACGATTTCACCATTATCAACCAGCATGGAATAACGCCAGCTTCGCATGCCAAAACCAACATTTTCCTTATTTACAAGCATTCCCATTTTCCGGGTAAATTCACCATTACCATCCGGTAGCAAGAATACATTTTCAGCTTTCTGGCTTAAACCCCATTGATACATAACAAATGCATCGTTAACGGATATGCAAACAATCGCATCAATGCCTTTTGACTTGAACTTCTCATATAGTTCTTCGTATCTTGGAAGGTGGCTGGTGGAACAAGTCGGCGTAAAAGCACCTGGAAGCGAAAAGACAATAACTTTTTTATCTTTAAAAATTTCATCTGTGCTTAAACTCTTCCATTCAAATGGGTTTGAACCTTCTAGCGCATCATTGCGTACTCTGGTCATAAAGTTTACTTCGGGAACATGTGTCATAATTTAATCCTCTTAATATAATTATCAGTCGGTTATACATTAGTTTAGAATTATTATTAAGTAAAAAATGCACCATACATTCAATTAAATAAGTTTAAAATTTTTCTATAATTAATAAACAGCATATCAAATTATAAATTGAACTTTTTTTAATTGTATGATTATATTTCCATATTATCCAAATAATTATTTCAAGTGAGACCGAACATGACTACAAAAATCACCCGC
>JAESUD010000077.1 GCA_016763335.1 Emcibacteraceae bacterium
ACAAGAGGTCAAAGATAACGGCGATAAATTAGCCAAGGCTGGCTTCGGTGCTTTTGATGATCCTATGGAATATGTCCCGTTGATGAATGCGGCGAGAGAAGTCGGGTTAATTACCAATGTTCACACTGGTGGCGCCTCTATTCCGGGGGCATTACCTGTAATCCGCGGGGAGCATTTAAAGGCAATGAATCCTCATGTGTCGTTTCATATAAATGGCGGGCCTGTTGCAATGCCGGATGAGGATTTTGAACCTATTATCGTTGAAACAGAAATCGCAGCGCAAGTTTGTATCGCCGGTAATATTCGCACAATGTTAAAGACGGCTAACCTTTGTTGGAAGCACGATGCTTTTAGCCGTTTTTTAATCGCGACTGATACGCCTACGGGGTCTGGGATAATGCCGCTGGGTATGATTTATACGATAAGTTATATTTCAACACTCACCGATCTTTCCCCCGAAATATGCATCGCCGCCGCGACTGGTAATAACGCCGATATCTATGGGCTTAATACCGGGTATATACGTGAAGGAAGAGACGCAGATATTCTAATTGCAGATCAACCGTTAGGCGGAAGCAAAAATGATATGCTTTCAAGTCTTAAGCACGGTGATATCTATGGTTTAGGGGCCGTTATTTCTGGTGGAATTCCACGTTTTATAGGTAAAAGTCGTAACACACCACCCCCGACACGCCCTATTCGAGTTGCCCATAACCGTATCCTGCAAAGTTATGAAACAATCAGGTTCTGACATCATGAAGAATAGAAAAAGAACATGAATATCCAAAACGATATTACAAAAAAAGACGTAAGTGAACGATTGTCAGACAGTAAGTATCTTCGGAATTTATTTGGGAACTTTGCCAGTGGTGTGACGGTGATTAGTAGTCGTTACGAAGAAAAAATACATGGCATGACGGCAAATTCTTTTGTGTCTGTTTCAATTGATCCGCCGCTTGCATTAATTTCTGTAGCGCGAAGTGCAAAAATGCACTCGGTATTACAGCAATCAGGAAATTTCGGCATTAGCATTCTAGGTCATGATCAACAGCATGTTGCGACACATTTTGCCGGCAAGCCTGATTTGAATTACGAAGCAGATTTTATACAAAAAAAAGCAGAAGTGCCAATTTTAAACGGTGCCATCGCATGGATGGCCTGTACCGTAAAAGAATGTTTTGATGTTGGTGATCACACCCTTTTTATCGGCAAACTAATCGATTGTGAGTACCTGCACGGGGGTACTCCTCTCGTTTATTGTAATGGAAAATTTGCCGTTATATCGCAATAATATAATCTTTAGGAGTAAGAAATAAATGAATGTACAGGTTAAAAATGGGACCCAGCATATTGAAAGTTTACGCGATGAACGCGTTATTTATGTTGGCGGAAAAATAGTGCATGACGTCACTACTGACCCGGCATTCCGCAATTCGGTAAAGTCTTCTGCACGGCTTTATGATTTGCAAGCTGATCCTGATTATATTGTAGCGTTGACTTTTAAATCACCGACTAGTGGTGGGCAGGTTAGTCGGGCGTGGCAGATACCAAAAAATTATGACGAAACGGTAACACGTAGAAAAGCGTTGGTTACTTGGGCGGAAACGCACTGTGGTTTTATGGGCCGTTCGCCAGATCATCTTGCTTCGGCACTATCAGGTCAATATGTGGGGATGGATCGCTGGGAGGCGTATGACCCAAAATTTGCCAAGAATTTTTCTGATTATTTTCATTATGCACGTGATAATGATTTATTTCTTACATATGTGATTATAAATCCTCAAATTGATAGATCAAAGGAAGCCAGCGAACAGCAGGATGAAGATGTAATAATGCGGGTTGTTGATGAAGACAGCGAAGGCCTTACTGTTCGTGGCGCAAAAATGATGGGTACCAGCTCCGTCATGGCCAACGAAGTTTTTGTTGCTAATTTACAACCACTTAGACCAAACGAAGAAAAATATGCGGTCTCATTCGCGGTGCCGATGAACATCAAAGGATTAAAAATCCTATCCAGAAAATCATTCGAGGCCAGTGCTGAAAGTGAATTTGATAATCCACTTTCTAGTCGTTATGATGAAAATGATGCGGTCATATATTTTGATGATGTAAAAGTTCCGTGGGAACGTGTTTTCGTGAACCAGAATGTAGATATGGCGCGGGGACAATTCCATGATACACCGGGGCATATTTACCAAAATTATCAGGCACAAATCAGATTAATGGTAAAATTGAAGTTCCTAGCGGGATTAGCCAAGAAAACGGCTGAAATTATAGGCACAATTAAACTCCCCCCCGTACAAGGTATGCTAGGTAAGTTGGCATCAGACGCCGCAGCAGTTGAAGCGTTTGTTTACGGGATGGAGGCATCCGGCGAGGAAGTGAATGGCGCGTGGATACCTAATAAGCATTTGTTATATTCAGCGCAGGTTTTTACACAGGAACTATATGCGGGCTTTGTTAATAGTGTAAGGGAATTGGCTGGTGGTGCTTTGATTATGTTACCGTCATCTGTGAATGATTATTCAATTGAAGACGCGGCAAAAATTATTGATAAAACGCAATCGGCAAGTGTGGGTACGCCCCGTGACCGGGTAAAATTCTTTAAAATGGCCTGGGATGCTTTGGGCTCTGAGTTTGCTAGCCGTCATGCCCATTATGAAGCATTTTATGCTGGCGCGCAGTTTGTTACACGTGGCAACAGTTTTAGGACATATGGCTGGGATAGCGCCACGGATTTAGTTGATCAGCAACTTTCCAGCTATACTTTGGAAGGCTCCTTATCCATGAATAAAAAGGGCGTTTGATATGAGTAATAATGACAAACGTATTAAAGTTGCAATCATAGGGTCGGGAAATATTGGTACAGACCTGATGATAAAAATCATGCGTACTTCAAAGATCTTAGAAGTAGGGGCGATGGTTGGTATTGATGCGAGTTCAGATGGATTGGCTCGCGCAAGAAAGTTGGGTGTAAAAACGACGTCGGACGGTATTGACGGATTAACTGAACTTGATATTTGGTCTGAAATTGATGTTGTGTTTGACGCTACTTCGGCGGCAGCTCATCAAAAACACAGTGGAATTGTCACGTCAGCTGGTAAGCTGATGATTGATTTAACTCCGGCTGCAATCGGCCCATATGTTGTGCCGGTTGTTAATGGTGACGAGCACTTGAATGCAGATAATGTAAACATGGTTACATGCGGTGGTCAGGCAACAATTCCAATTGTTGCTGCTGTTTCATCTATTTCGACGGTACATTACGCTGAAATTGTTGCTTCTATTTCTTCTAAAAGCGCTGGGCCAGGTACGCGCGCCAACATTGATGAATTTACTGAAACAACCTCTAGGGGGATTGAAGTGGTTGGCGGTGCAAAAAATGGCAAAGCTATTATAGTTTTAAACCCCGCTGAACCGCCAATGATTATGCGAGATACGATCTACACTTTCTCAAGTGGCGCAAGTGAAGAAGAAATAGAAATCGCGATAATTAAAATGATTTCTCAAGTAAATGAATATGTACCGGGTTACCGTTTGAAACAAAAAATTCAATTTGAACGATTTGGTTCAAATAATGCCGTTAATATTCCGGGCATAGGATCATTTGAAGGGATCAAAACAAGTGTGTTTTTGGAAGTGGAAGGCGCGGCTCATTATCTTCCTTCATACGCAGGGAATTTAGATATTATGACTTCCGCTGGTCTGGCAACTGCGGAAAAAATGGCATCACACCGAATTTCGCAATAAAAACTTCAAAGGAAAATGAACTTATGACGTTCGATCCCACAAATACAAAAATTTATATTCAGGATGTGACATTAAGAGACGGAATGCACGCAATTCGTCACCAATATAGCCTTGATGACGTAAGAAAAATTGCAAAAGTTCTAGATGAAGCGAAGGTCGATGCGATCGAAGTAGCCCATGGTGATGGCCTCAATGGTTCTAGTTTTAACTATGGTTTTGGTGCGCATACGGATTGGCAATGGATAGAAGCTGTCGCCGAGGTCGTAACTTACTCAAAACTGACTACGTTATTGTTACCGGGCATCGGAACGATTGAGGATTTAAAACGGGCGCATTCATTAGGCGTCACTTCCGTGCGTATAGCGACCCACTGCACAGAAGCTGATATTGCGAAGCAACATATCGAAGCTGCAAGAAATTTGGGCATGGACACCGTTGGTTTTCTCATGATGAGCCATATGCTTGAGCCGGATAAGTTAGCTCAGCAAGCGAAAATAATGGAAACATATGGTGCTGAATGCGTTTACGTCACCGATAGTGGTGGTGCGCTTGATATGGATGGATATAAAGCACGCCTGGACGCATATGACCGTGTTTTGAAACCAGAAACTCAACGAGGTATTCACGCTCATCATAATTTGTCGCTTGGCGTGGCAAATTCAATTGTTGGGGTTCAGGCTGGCGCAATAAGGGTTGATGCAAGCCTTGCAGGTATGGGGGCAGGCGCGGGAAATGCACCACTTGAAGTATTCATTGCGGCTATTGATAAAAAGGGCTGGCAGCACGGTACAGATCTCTATAAATTAATGGATGCAGCCGAAGATATCGTCCGGCCTCTTCAGGACAGACCTGTAAGGGTGGACCGCGAGACTTTGAGCCTTGGATATGCGGGTGTTTATTCAAGTTTTCTCAGGCACGCAGAAAAAGCCAGTGCCGAATACGGCGTTGAAACTCGCGAAATTCTTGTAGAGTTAGGCCGACGTAAGATGGTCGGTGGGCAGGAAGATATGATTGTTGATGTCGCTTTGGATTTGGCTTCAAAGCAATAATAATTAGAATTTTTGTATTTTAAGTAATAAAATGATTTAGCTTGGTATAATAGCTAGTTTGTTTTATATACATTCGCGCGAGGAAATTTTAATGACTGATGAGAATATGACGAAGCTTTTTGACGAAGGAATGAAAATCAGGCGTTCTGTTCTTGGGGATGATTATGTAGATAATGCCATTTCTAATATGGATGATTTTTCTGCACCTCTTCAAGAGTTGGTAACTGAATTTTGCTGGGGATCCATATGGACCAGAGATGGATTAGACAAACGTACCCGCAGTTTATTAAACATCGCTATGCTCAGTGCACTTAACCGTCCGCATGAAATTAAAATTCATCTTAAGGGCGCCATTCGAAATGGCTGTACACCAGAAGAAATAAGGGAAGTGATATTGCAAATTGCAGTATATTGCGGCGTTCCTGCCGCAATTGACACAATGAAAATGGCTCGTCAAATATTGACCGAAGAAAATAAGTTAAATGACGCAAAATAAGAATAATAGAAAAGCTCAAGACAAGCCACGTTTGCCTTTAACGGTAACCAGACCTGAACTTATAATTAATGGCAGTGATGACAGTTTTCGTGAATTGGTTCACGCCTCATTGGCGTTCGCAAGCCGGTTGCAATCGGTAAGAGAAGGTTACGCAGAAATTATTGGCTTAACCGGACCACAATATACTATTTTAATATCGGTCGGACATTTACATAATCACGGTAAGTTAGGTGTTAAGAAATTAGCTGAACATTTATGTCAAAGCGGGACCTTTGTTACTACGGAAGTAAATAAATTGGTTTCAGCAGGCTTAGTTCGCAAGGACAAAGATAAAAATGATGGGCGCCGCGTTAATTTAACGACAACTAAAAAAGCACAATCCTTGTTGAGTAAATTAAGTAAAATTCAGCAGGAAGTGAATGATGTGCATTTTGGCAATTTATCAGCAGAAGAGTTTTCGTCGTTGCGAAAAATCATGTTCGAGCTTGTTTCCAGTACGGACCTCGCACTTTCTTTACTAAGGCATCTTGGTGCGGCACATAAATTAAACTTGGGTAACGACGAATAAACCTGTTCAAGAATATTATTAAGCCACAGCACCAAAGCAAAGGTATTTGAGTTCGAGATAATCGTCGGCGCCGTATTTTGAACCTTCCCTTCCAAGTCCGGATTGTTTGATGCCGCCAAATGGTGCAACGGGGGTAGATATCAGACCAGTATTGATACCCACCATTCCATATTCCAAAGCTTCAGCCACTTGCCACACTTTGTTGAGATCTCGGGCGTAAAAATACGAAGCAAGACCAAATTGAGTGTCATTGGCTTGCTGAATAACATCCTCGGTGGTTTCAAATTTAAACAGGGCCGCAACCGGACCAAAGGTTTCTTCCTGAGCTATTTTCATTTCCCTAGTCGCATTTTTTAATATAGTCGGTTCGTAAAAGAGTGAAGCTACTGAGCTTCGCTGTCCACCTGAAATTAAATCAGCCCCTTTTGCAAGGGCATCTGCAACATGAATTTCGATTTTTTTAATGCTGTTCTCGTTGATTATAGGGCCTATAGATGTGTCTTTCTCAAATCCGTTTCCTACTTTTAACTGCTTAACTTTTTCTGCGAGTTTTTGCGCAAATATTTCATACACGGGTGCTTGCACATATATTCTGTTCGTACAAACGCAAGTTTGGCCAGCATTGCGAAATTTTGAAATGATTAAGCCGTCAACTGCAGCATCAAGGTCAGCATCAGCAAAGACAATAAAAGGGGCATTTCCGCCTAATTCAAGGCTTAGTTTTTTTATTTGATCGGCGCTTTGTTTTAATAAAATTCGTCCCACTTCGGTTGAGCCAGTGAATGATAGTTTACGTAGTTTTTGATTATGGCACATTTCAAGTCCGACTTCAGCACCGCGTGTACTTGGAATTACGTTAAAAAGCCCCGCAGGCAATCCCGCTCGTTCAGCGAGGATTGCCAATGCATTGGCCGATAAGGGAGTGTATTCTGATGGTTTTGAAACAACGGCGCATCCAACGGCGAGAGCAGGGGCAATTTTCCTTGAAATCATCGCATTTGGAAAATTCCATGGGGTGATTGTTCCTACCACGCCAATTGGCTGCTTTAATACGAGAATTCGGCTATCTTTTTGCTGGCTCGGAATTACATCACCATAAATGCGTTTTGCCTCTTCTGAGAACCATTCGATATATGAAGCACCATATTTGATTTCATTTTCTGCCTCGAGGATCGGTTTGCCCATTTCTGCGGTGAGAATGATGGCTAAATCGCTCAAATTTTCGAGTATCAAATCATTAAGGTTGCGAAGTATATCTGCCCGTTCGCTACCTGTGTTCTCGGCCCATATTTTTTGGGCAATATAGGCACTCTCGATGGCAAGATGTGTTTCATAGCTGCCTAGATCGGGTAATGTTGCGATCCGTTCTCCGGTTGCAGGGGAAAAAACATCAAAGCGGTTACCTGATTTGCTACGTTAATCCGTTTTCCGTTGATGAAACCCGAAGTTTCGGCAAGTGATTTATCATGCAATTTTTCAAGTAGTATGTTTGAGATGGTCATTTAGGGAGATCCTGAATTTTTAAAGGAGTGCTTTTAATGGTGTATCAGTATCGGA
>JAESUD010000078.1 GCA_016763335.1 Emcibacteraceae bacterium
CCAGACCTCATCTTAAGAAAAACAAAGGAGCTATTGTTAATTTCGGCAGTGGAGCCGCCAAAGTGGCCACGTCCGGAAATTGCCTTTATTCTATGACTAAAGCGGCTATCCTTCAACTTACACGCAGTGAGGCACTTGCGCTTTCTAAAGACGGCATTCGGGTAAATACCGTTTCACCCGGGTGGATTTGGTGTAAAGTTATGGATGAAGTTTCAGGCGGAGACCGTGCAAAAACAGATCAAGTCGCCGCACCATTTCATATGCTTGGGCGTGTTGGAAATCCGGAAGAGGTTGCAGACGCGGTTCTTTTCCTGTGTTCTGATCATGCCAGTTTTATTACCGGCACAGATATCGAGGTTAATGGTGGCTCTTCAGCTCTTGGCCCTGAACAACAAACCAGTTCTTTAGAGAAGCTCGCTCAATAGTTTTTAGTGCAAAAGATATAATGAAATATTTTTCCTTCTCTTATCTGTTCAAGCGTGCGCTGATGAACGAGAGGAGATAATGCGCCAATTAAACTCTATGCATTTACTGATTGCAGATAATGAAAGCTACAGAGTATTTATTTTACCATTATTGTAATTTTCAATCCATTTATTTGCCATATTGGTAGCTTTTTCAATTGTTCCCTTGTCAAGAGAAGCTTCTAGGCTTTTCAAGTTTTGATAAGCATCTGTTTGACCGTTTAACGATGCTACATAGAACCACATATAAGATGTTATCAAATTTACTTGTCCATGTAACCCGTTACCATAGATCATTCCAAGATAATTTTGAGCTTCTGGATTGTTCATCATCGCGGCTTCTTCAAACCAACGAAATGCGGTTGGAAAATTCCGTTCGACGTCAACTCCATCAAAATAAAAAACACCGACCTTCAATTGAGCATCCATCAGTCCTAGGTCAGCGGACCTTGTATAATATTCGATTGCTTTTTCCCGATCCAATTTTAACCCAACACCAAAAAAATAGAAATCTGCCAGATAATATATTGCATGTGCATGATTTTGTTCTGCCGCTTGTTGATAAAGCTTAACTGCTTTCTTCATGCTTTTTTTTACATGCTCACCATTTTCATACATCACGGCGAGTTCAAATTGAGCGGCGGCATACTTTTGTTCGGCCGATTTGGAAAACCACTCATATGCCTTTTTATAATCAATTCCACCTAATTCTGCGTGTATATTCATATATCCTAGTCTGTGTTGTGCCGCTGCATGACCTTGTTCCGCGGATTTCATATACCATTCGGCCGCTGCCTCATTGTTTTGCGTAATTACCTGTCCATTATAATAAAATTCACCAAGCCGAAATTGAGCATTTTGATCATTAAGCTTAGCGCCGGTTTCGTATAATTTGAACGCGGTTTCTAGATTTTTTTGAATCCCTAATCCTAATTCGCTCATATAGCCAAGGCGAAAATGTGCCGCGTCGACACCCATGTTGAGCGCTTTTGAGAACCTCTCACTCGCTAGATCATAGTTCTGAATTACAGCAATTCCGTAGTAGTAGAGCTCGCCAATTGCGTATGTTGCTTCAGCGGAACCCAGCTTTTCGGCTTCTTGAAATAACTCTAGTGCTTTATATTCATCTTTCTTGAAGCCTAGGCCATCTTTGTATAAGACGCCAAGCCCATAGATTGATTTGGCATTGTCGTTTTCAGCACCTGTCTCATACCATTTTTTTGCTTTCTTAACTGATTTTCTAACCCCTAATCCATATTGGTAAATTGACCCTAGATAATAAGCAGAATCCCAGTTTCTTACTTTAGCGCTTTTAAGAAATTCTTTGCGCGCAACCTTGTAGTCCTTTTCAATTAAGGCTTGAAACCCTTTCTCGAAATCTGCGGACGCAGTACTTACAAAAACCAATGAAAAAAATGATATTATGAAGATGCAAAAAACGCGTGTTCTCATTAAAGCCCCCAATAGAATTGCTGCGGTATCGACAAATTTAGCATTGAATGCGCTTAATATCAAATGTAAATTCTTTTGCAGCTATTCAGGTATAATATTTTGATACGTCATATGAGCTTTCACATTCTAATACAATTCAAAAAATATGCAAAGCTGCTTTGGGTCGAAAGCGGACACCTGACCATTAACAATACACACTATTTCTGAATAAGAGTACCAGCCACCATATTCAGTGAAAAGTTCCAAGAGCAGGGCGTGTTCTACTCTGCCCTTTGGGCAAACACAGTATGTAAATTAGGCAATAACGACGCCTCAGATGTTTCATCTTCCGGCAAGGCGCGCGTCAACCACTGGGAATTACTTGCAGTTAGTATTCCCCACAGCGGTATCCACGACAGACAAAACATCCAATATATGGTGTATGGTAATGCCCAACGAAAGCCAAAACCCGTGCGATGACGCAAGAAATAAACCACGCCTGGAATAACTGCCGCGAAGGCACACGCAAAAACGATGGTCAGTAAAGCACTATATGTATGCATTACGAGTGCAACCAGTAACGCACATTTCAGCGCTTCAAACACAGTGATACGGATTATTTGTGTCACACTGAACAAACGTATCCAATTAGCACCCTCACCGCGTTTTCTAAAATCCTTAAACACAAAGTTAAACATAACCAAGCTTTCACGCACATTGCTTCTAGCCCAGCGCGTCAACATTAACCTTAACGAACCATAAGTAGTTGGAGATTTGGTGAGCACCACAGCATTGCGCTGATACACCACTCGATGGCCTGATGCCAAAATTAAATTGGTAAGAGCGCGGTCTTCACCTATGGTCGCAGGCTTACCCATAAAGGTTTGTTCTGACCAGTCTTCAAGTAAAGATTTTAACACCTTTGTACGATAGGCTGACAATGCTCCGGGGGTACAGAATACTCCTCCGAATACACTTTGACCTGCACGAATAAAGTCAAACGCACTGGTAAATGATACTTCGAGAATTTTTGGGATCATGCCAGCCTTGAGGTTTAATACCCGAACATGACCGGCAACGGAACCAACGCGGTCATCCAATACAAACGGGCTGACCATATTGGCTAATGTATCCGGCAATACTTCTGAATCGGAATCAATGGTTACAATGACCTTACCGGTCGCTTTGGCAAAACCCGCCATCAAGGCAGCTCGTTTTCCCTGATTACAAGGTTGCTTAATAATGGTGATGCCATTCGCAAACTCATCATGCGCTGCCTTAATCCACATCCATGTGTCATCTTTTGAGCCATCATCAACACAGATAACCTGCAGATGTTC
>JAESUD010000009.1 GCA_016763335.1 Emcibacteraceae bacterium
GGATCACTTTTGCATAACACCCGCCTTCAAAGTTAAAGACGGTATTATCAGACCAGCCGTGCTCGTCATCGCCAATGAGTTGACGTTCAGGATCAGCAGATAATGTTGTTTTACCCGTGCCGGAAAGCCCAAAGAAAATAGCCGTATCGCCATTTTTGCCGATATTAGCTGAACAATGCATTGGCATAATGCCTTTTTCAGGCAGCAGGTAATTAAGGATCGAGAATACTGATTTTTTCATTTCACCGGCATATGATGTGCCGGCAATCAGAACAAGTTTCTTTGCGATATTGATGGTGACGACTGTTGTTGAGTTTGTGCCGTCAGTTTCAGGGTTAACTTCAAATTCCGGTGCGTGCAAGATTGTGAAATCAGGGGCAAAATTGCCAAGGTCTGCGCTGTCCGGTGTTACAAGAAGGTTGCTGATGAAAAGGCTGTGCCATGGAGACGGGGAAATCGCGCGAACGTTAATTCTGTGGGCCGGGTCTGTGCCGCCGTATAGGTCCTGAACATAAAGGTCGCGATCATTGAGATAATTAAGGATTTTGGCTTCTATTTTGTCAAAGTTCTCTTCGCTGATTGATTTATTAACTTTGCCCCACCAGATATTGTCATGGGATGATGGTTCATCAACCATAAATTTATCATTGGCACTTCTGCCTGTGTGTTCGCCGGTTTCAACAACGAGTGCGCCACCCTTTGATATTATACCAAGCCCGCCTTTAATGGTATGCTCATATAATAATTCAGTGCCAAAATTCCAGAATATATTTTTGTCACTGTTGATGTTTTGGTTGTCTACGCCATTTGTACTGACATATTTCCCAACGTTAATCATGTTACTTCCTTTTCATCGAATTATAATTAATTCAAGTGATTATTATTTGTCTCAATGGGGCTATATTAATAGATATTTTGTCATGATAGGAAAATTCATTTTGAATAATTTTTCAAACTATTGATTTATAAGGAAAAAAATGTCACATTTATGACACTTTTATAACGCATTTTTTTTAAAACTCGTGGAATAAACCATGATAATATAGTTAAGATTCGTTCAAGAAAGGAAATTAGTAAATGCCACCAGTAATAACACTTGTTGATGATGATCAGAATATTTTAGCATCAGTCAGTATGGCCCTTGAAAGTGAAGGATTTGAAGTTCGCACTTATACAGATGGTGCCAGCGCCCTTGAGGGAATGAGTAAAGATCCGGGTGATCTTGCTGTTCTCGATAT
Source organism: Emcibacteraceae bacterium (assembly GCA_016763335.1). Taxonomy (GTDB): domain Bacteria; phylum Pseudomonadota; class Alphaproteobacteria; order Sphingomonadales; family Emcibacteraceae; genus Pseudemcibacter. Next base: position 1,239 of record JAESUD010000009.1, read on the forward strand.
TAAAATGCCGCGCATGGATGGGATGGAACTGCTTCGCCGTCTGCGGGAAAAACAATCATTACCGGTGATTTTCTTGACATCAAAGGATGATGAGATTGATGAAATGCTTGGCCTTAAAATGGGGGCAGATGATTATATTAAAAAGCCATTTTCCCAAAGGCTGCTTATTGAGAGAATAAAAACAATTTTACGCCGCATGGAAGCTGTGAAAAAAGCAAAAAAAGATGGTGAAGATGAGAGCGGCGTTATTATTCGTGGCCGACTGAAAATTGATCCAATAAGGCATATTTGTGATTGGGACGGTAATGATGTGAAGCTTACTGTAACGGAGTTTTTAATTCTTCAAGCACTTGTTCAGCACCCAGGGCACGTAAAAAGCCGCGACCAGCTTATGGATGTTGCCTATAATGATGACATTTATGTTGATGACCGTACAATTGATAGCCATATTAAACGCTTACGTAAGAAATTTCGCAAAGTCGATGACGCGTTCGACGGAATAGAGACACTCTACGGTGTCGGATATAGGTATAGTGAAAGCTAATAAACATATAATTAAACGAAAACGGCGGGTAATCTCTCCGTTAACAATCCGTATTATGGTGGTTAATCTATTTGCATTAATCTTTCTTGGTGGCGGAGTGCTATATGTTGATCAAGTGCAAAATACATTGCTTCAGTCACGTATCGACGAATTGGTGAAGGATGCTAATATTATGGCCGGTGCGCTCGGCGAATCGGCAACGGATGACCCTGATACTACCGAGCTTATGATTGAACCGGCGAAGAGTATTTTAACGCGTTTGGTCAGTGTGACAAATATTCGCACCCGTTATTTTGGTCTTAATAATGAGTTACTCATTGATAGCCGTGATCTTAATATTAACAATGTGGTTGTCGAAGACACTATGCCAAAAAAGCTTGGGTTTAGCGATTTTTGGGAAATTATTAACCGCGAAGTTTCAATTATTATAGATAAGATTCAAAAACGTGACGCTCTTGAAGAATATCATGAAGTTGAAAATGAAATGGCAACCGATTATCCGGAAATTATGGAAGCATTTTCCGGTGAGGTTAGCAGCCGAATTCGTAGACTTAGCGAAGACCGTGATATAATAACTGTTGCGGTGCCAGTGCAAAGATTTCGCCGGGTGCTTGGTGTTTTGATGCTGTCGGCTGATACAGGTGATATTTATTTGGCGGTACAAGATGTGCGGCTGACGATCATACAATTTTTTTGTGCTGCATTGCTCATAACGTTTTTAATGTCAATGTTTCTTGCTAAAACGATCGTGAGGCCGATACTGAAACTTGCGCGCTCCGCTGATAATATTAGCCTCGGCGGTAAGTCTGATATTCCGGACTTATCATCAAGGAATGACGAAATCGGTGATTTATCACGATCATTAAAAGATATGACAGAAATTTTAGCCAAGCAAATTGATGCGGTTGCAAGCTTTGCAGCCGATGTAGCCCATGAGTTAAAAAACCCCCTTACGTCATTGCGCAGCGCTATTGAAACGATGGAATATGCTAAAACAGAAGAAAATAGAGCAAAATTAAGAGAAATAATCAGTGATGATGTAAGAAGGCTTGACCGTTTAATTACGGATATTTCTGATATATCGCGTCTGGACGCGGAAATGTCACACGCGCTTAAACAGCAGGTTAATTTAACTGCGATGTTGGAAACGCTGGTTGATATTTACATAACGACGCAAAAAGATGATTTGCCACAACTTCATCTTGAAATCAAAAAACGCAGATTTAAACTTCGAGATGGAAAAATATCACCCTATTTTGTGCGTGGACTTGATGGTCAGCTCGGGCAAGTTCTAAGAAATCTTGTCGATAATGCGGTTTCATTTTCAAAAAAAGATGGCAATATCTGGATCAAAATGAAGCGCCGTAATAATATGGTGGAGATTTTGGTTGAAGATGAAGGCATCGGCATTCCCATTGATAAACTTGAGGGAATTTTTGAACGCTTTTATTCCGAAAGACCAAAAGGCGAAGCATTCGGCAAACATTCCGGGCTTGGGTTAAATATCTGCAAAAAAGTGGTTGAAGCCCACGGTGGGGAGATTTATGCAGAAAATCGTACTGATGACGCTAAAAATATAATTGGTGCGCGGTTGGTGGTTTTGTTACCAATCGCGGATAATTAAGGAATATTATCATGGCACTTCATCATGCTTCATGCGTTGAATTTGATGGCAAAGGGATTTTGATCTTTGGCCCTTCAGGCTCGGGAAAATCGGATTTGGCGCTGCGTCTAATTGATGCCGGTGGAAAACTTGTTTCTGATGATTATGTTAACGTAATCTGCGAAGATGGCATATTTACCGCGTACCCTGCTCCGAATATAGAGGGACTTATTGAGGTTCGTGGTGTTGGATTACTCCCAATAGATTATTTGAAATCAACGCGGTTACATCTTGCGCTTGAATTACGCCAGTATGAGGAAATAGAAAGACTTCCGTTAGGTAAAACCTTCAAGCAGGACGATGGTCAAATTCCCTTATTCCATTTTGATGGTTTTTCTGTTTCAGCAATTGCAAAAATCAGGCTAATATTAAAATTATGACTGAAAAAAATCTAAAAAAGCCTATTTTAAATGTATTGCTGATTACGGGGATGTCCGGCGCGGGTAAATCAACTGCGCTTTCAGTTCTTGAAGATATTGATTATGAGGCAATTGATAATTTGCCGATCAACCTTCTGCCTAACTTAATTGAACTTGCTATGAAAAATGACCCTGACCATCTTAACCCTGCGCTGGCTATCGGGATTGATGCGAGGACGCGGAATTTTCAATCTGAAAACATCACTAAGGTACTTGAACAACTCCGTGGTCAGGAAAATATCTCGGTTAAA
>JAESUD010000079.1 GCA_016763335.1 Emcibacteraceae bacterium
GCTTACGTTCTTTAGATGGTGTTTGTGGAATTGACGCTTCCAGTCATAAAGGGACTTGGTGCAGATGCCTAGGCGCTCTGCAACCTCTTTAACGCTGTAACCACGATCTGTGATTTGCGCAACTGCATCACGCTTGAACTGCCGTGAGCGTAGTGAGGAAATGCCCTTGGGGTGCTTCTGTGTATCGTATTCCTGTAGACATAATCTGTAAACTTCTTGCTTCCATTTTATAACAAGCAAAGTGTCTACAAATCTAGGGGCGCATCAAACGTTGCTTATGAGTATAATTATTTAAGCACGTTATTTTCTTCTGTTGAGGGGATTACAATCGAAAAATACTATATCAATCAAAAGATTGAAAAAGTTAAAAAATTACTAGTATATGATGAACTAAGCTTAACAGAGATATCCTTTCAATTAGGTTATAGTAGTCTCGCCCATCTCAGCAATCAATTTAAATCAGTGACAGGGCTCAGCCCTAGCCATTTCAAAAATGCGAAAAGTTCTATATCTCGAAATTCTATCGACAAGCTGTAAATATTACAAACCTTTAAAGAAGTTATGTAACACATTCTGATGTATCATTGATCAAATTGTGAACGAGACCAGGTTGCGTATCGTAATATTCTTAAGAACTAACAAGAATCTTCTTGGTTGATATTATATTGAATTATAAGGGGAAGGAAATTTATTCGCGTAATATTGTTAACGGCTTAATTTGTGGGAGCGAAAATAGTTTCAACTTAAATTCTTGATACGAATGAAAAATGATAATCCCCCAATAATTGCTTAATTATTTATAGTTTAAATTTTACTGGTTGTTTCGCCCAATTTTTTCCGGGCCCGATATGTTCTGGTTTCAACAGTTTTTGAGGTTACACCTAATATTCCAGCACATTCTTCATGAGGCATGCCTTCTAATACGCACATAATAAGGGGTGTTTTAAGTTTGTCGGGTAAATTTTTGATGGCTTTGGCAATAATTGCCAATTCTTTTTTGCCAATGAGAATTTGCTCTGGATTAGCTTCAATACTGGTAATGTTTTCAAAGAAATCTTTATTGTCTTCAGTTGATTGGAAAAAAGAAAAAGGGATTATTCTTGTCAGAGCCTTTTTTCTGCCCCAGTCCCTGCATTTGTTTGTGATCTTATTTTGGTTTGGAGCACTATTTCCCCTATACTACGTTATCAAGATGGAAGCTAATCAAAGGGCAGGACAAATCGTTAATGATTTCTCCAAAAAAGCAACATTATTAGTGCCGTTGATATTTGTTGCAGGTATTATTCTGAGTATTATTTTGATGGATGGCCCGGATTTTCTAAGTCATCCGTACGATCTAATTCTTCTTTCTAAAATTGCGATATTTTCAATTTTAATGTTAATTGCCGCTTTAAACAAATTTCGGCTTGGTCCTGATCTGGAGCTTGGCAAACCCAATGCCGCACGCAATCTTCAGAGCGCATTAGTTATTGAAATTTTACTTATATTCATAATTGTTGGCGCAACAACGGTTCTAACTGGGCTATTTTCACCCACTTTGACGTAAATGACAGCCCCTTTTTATGGATAGACAGCAAATTGTATAAAACGTTCTTGGGTGAATATACCTGCATATATGCTAGTTCAGATACTGACCCGCGTCCTTATAGTAATGAAATAGCATGCTTATATTTGTCGTAATGTAAGAGTTAATTATAGAGACAGGCGTTTTTTAATAATTGATCCTAGGAGATTTCCCGCGAAGGCCGAAACAAACCACACCCAGCCACCTAAACTTGCACTGCTGATACCACTAAAGAATGCACCAATATTGCAACCATACGCAATACGGGAACCATAGACAAGCATTATGCCGCCAATTATGGAAACAAGTATGAGCTTTAAACTGATATTCCACTCAAGTTTAAATGTTCCCATTAATTGAGCCGCGACAAAAGAACCAAAAGGGTAAACCGGATAATTATGCTGACTGTCTGTCGTACAATTGAAGCGGCGCTTTTGCCTTGCTTGCAGACCATTATCCTTCATCAGGTGAGCAACACGTCTAAATTCTTCTGTAAAATTACGTTTCTTGGTTGGCATCTGTTAACTCCTAATTCTAGGTTTATTATAACAGATTACTCTCTACTTTTACGATACAGTTCCAATAGAAAAAGTGTTCATGAAAGTGACCATCAGTCATGATTTTGCTTGTAAATAGGCATTAATATCTATATATCGGCGAATAAGGATATTAATGTAGGCGGTTTACTATTGCCTATATCTGCAAATGAATAGGAAAAGATATGACACACGTCGCTATCAATGGGTTTGGAAGAATAGGACGATTATTTTTAAGAGCAATCTGGACTAATGCAAACATAACGATTGTGGCTATTAATGAACCCAATGCACCTGCAGAAACCTCAGCACACCTTCTTGAGTTCGATAGCATTCATGGAAAGTGGCGGCATGATATCAGTCACTCAAATGATAAGATCATTATTGACGGACGTAATATCAATTATACTCAAGCTAATACACCTGCCTCAATCGGCTGGAGCTCAGATGATGTCGATATAGTTATTGAATGTTCAGGTAAGTTCAAATCACGGTCATCTCTTCAACCATATTATGATATGGGCATTAAAAAGATATTGGTCTCCGCACCCGTTAAGGAAGAAGGGGCGTTAAATTTGGTTATGGGTGTTAACCATCACCTTTATAATGCGAAAGAAAATGACCTAATTACTGCTGCTTCCTGTACGACAAACTGCTTGGCTCCAGTTGTGAAAGTTATTCACGAGAAATTAGGTATAAAGCATGGCTCTATCACCACAATCCATGATGTTACAAATACTCAGGTTATTGTTGATAGGCCTCATAAAGATTTGCGTCGCGCCCGCTCATGCATCAATTCACTCATCCCTACAACAACAGGATCAGCAACAGCTATTGCGCTCATTTATCCAGAGTTGAAAGGGCGATTGAATGGTCATGCCGTTCGTGTTCCGCTCTTGAATGCATCTTTGACGGACTGTGTATTTGAGCTAGAGCGTGAAACAACAGTAGAAGAAGTGAATATGTTATTTAAAGAAGCGGCTGATACATACCTTAAAGATATTTTGGGGTACGAAACACGGCCTCTTGTATCGGTTGATTACCTAAACGATAAACGATCTAGTATTATTGATGCATTGTCCACAATGGTGGTCAATGGCACACAGTTAAAGATTTATGCATGGTATGATAACGAATGGGGTTATGTTCACCGTATGGCTGAACTGACGTCTATGATCGCATCAGAGTTATAAGAGCACATAATGTCTGACATAAAAAACTATGCCGCTGTAACAGCATCATACTGGGGGTTTACTATCACCGATGGTGCGCTACGAATGCTAGTGTTGCTGCATTTTCATACTCTCGGATATCAGCCTCTTGATCTTGCTTTTCTATTTCTTCTTTATGAAGCAATGGGCATTGTAACCAATCTGTTTGGTGGGTGGATTGGAGCAAGACATGGCCTTCGGCTGACACTTTTCACAGGGCTTGGTCTTCAAGTTTTCGCACTTGCCATGCTCTCAGCGCTCCCCGCAGACTTAACGATTAGTCTGTCTGTTACTTATGTAATGGCATCACAAGCATTATCAGGCATTGCTAAAGACCTGACAAAAATGAGCTCTAAGTCTGCCGTTAAATTAGTCGTTGCTGATGATAATCAGGGCACTTTGTTTAAGTGGGTATCTATTTTGACAGGTTCAAAAAATGCGTTAAAAGGTGTA